>WFQS01000284.1 GCA_015486915.1 Desulfobacteraceae bacterium | reverse complement strand
AGACAGTCTGTAGCTATAACACGATAATCAAAGCGCCATCAAGCCTTCGGCAAGGTAAATGTAAAGGTCGTCCCCTTTCCTTTCTCACTCTTTATCTGCAAGTTACCATTATTTTTTTGAATAAACTCTTTTACAATAATCAAGCCCAGTCCGGTACCTTTCTCTCTGTTTGTTCCAGCTTTTGATTCCAGCTTTTCGGTTTCACTAAATACTTTCCTGATATCCTCATCGGTCATTCCAATACCTTGGTCAGAAACACTTATCTTACATGATCCATCCGCAACCTCAGCCCTCACAACAACCTTATCGCCAGGTTGCGAGAACTTAATGGCATTCGATAAAAGATTTCTAATGACGATCTCCATCAGATTTTTATCAAAAATACAGTGAAAATCTTCTTTTCCTTCATAAACCAACTGAATGTTCTTCTTACGAGCTTGTTGTTTAAGCAATTCGAACACTTTGGCAACAATGGGATACAATTCACTGTCAGACAGATGAGGCAAAATGTTCTTACGCATGATACGTGCCCATGAAAGTAAATTCTCGATCATGGTAAAAGTAGCATCCATAGAAGGACGCATGGTTTTTAACAACTGCGCCATTTCTTCCTTTGAGAATTCATCAATTTCATCAGAAATCATATCAAGGATTGCTTTTTGCGTACCGATTGGCCCCATCAGATCGTGACCAATAATAGATAAGATCTTGTCTTTTGATGCATTGGCTTTTTTTAACTCCTGTTCTATTTGAACCCGCTGACTGATATCCCTCAATGTCCCTTCGTAACCCTCATGTTTTTTATCACCATTGGTAATGGTATGTGCATTCAATGAACAATGAATCTTGTCACCCTTTTTGGTTCTAATCATGATGTCAAAGTCGTCGATTCGCCCCCAACGCGAGAACATCCTTCCTGCTTTATCCCAACCCACTGCAAATTCCATAAAATCGTCAGCACTTTTTCCTATCACCTCCTCAGGTTCATAGCCGGTGACTATCTTGACCGACGGACTTATTGTAGTAATTTTCCCCTGTCTGTCGAGTCGGAAATATATATCGGAAATAGTGTTAAAGATCTGCCGGTATTTTCGTTCGCTTTCCGCTAAAGCTTTTTCTGCTTTTCGGGTATTGGTAACATCCCAGAAATTAAGAATAAAACCCTGAAATTCCGGATTATTCAACATACTTTTCACAATACCCTGCATATCGCGATATTCACCCTTCTGATTCTTCAACCGGAAAGAAATTTCTTTCCTGGCTACTTTACCCGACTGTAACTCTTTAAGTAATTCAGTCAACTCAGGCAAGTCGTCCGGATGAATATACTCAAAAGAACTTTTTCCCTCCCTGTCTGTTATTTTATGGCCAAAATGTCTTTCGTACGACGGACTCAGATACAGGTTATGTGCATCTTTATCTAATACCAGCACATGGGTTTCCGATTCCTCCAACAGATTATCCACAAAGCGTTTTTGTTTTTTCAAAGCTTTATTTCGTACCACCCTAAGCCTGATAAAAAACAGAAAGAAACCTGTAACAAAAAGTAATGCCAAAACCGAAACCACCAAATAAGCCTGGGTTGTCTCCTTTTTTTGCTTAATCAGGGCCATTTTACGGTCTTTTTCACGAAACTCATACTGTAGCTGTGTTTTTACAAGTTGAAGGTTCTTTTCTTTTGAAAAAAGACTGTCATGCAAAGTATTATATTGATTCAAATAGAAATAAGCCTGTTTATAATTCCCATTACGCGCATATAAACTATTCAACAATTTCAGGGTGGTCAACAGCAACTCTACATTATTTCCCTTCCTGGCTACTGACAAAGCCTTTACGCCGTATGCCAAGGCCTTTGGAAGATTCTTTTTTTCTTTAGAAAAAAAATCAGCAAGATTATTTAAGCTTAGCGAATAATCTGCATTATCACCAATCCGTTTTGACAGGATACGTGCCGAATCATAGTACATGTGTGCATGTGCGGTATCATTCAAATTATTGTAAAGATCCCCAACATTGTTCAAACTCATGGCAACACCAAAGTCATCCTTTAATTCCCGATTTAATTCTAACGATCTCGTGAAATAACTGAGGGCTTTTTTATACTGCTTACGTTCCGCAGAAATATCGCCCAAATTATTAACTGCTGTAGAAATGATTTGTTTATTGTTTAACCGCTTTCCAATCTCAAAGGCCTTTTTATAGTAGTTCTCAGCAGCTTCCATATTCCCCTGATCCTGATAAACAATTCCAATATTACTTTCCACACTGGCAATTTTATCAGGCTGCTGCAACTGTTCAAAAAGATCAAGTGCTTTCAAGTAATATTTCAATGAGGAAGTTTGGTCACCCATACCCGAATAGGCCACTCCGAAAACGTTAAAAAACGTAGCCGTAAACGATTGATCATCTTGCGTTTGAGCTTCATCTAAACCTTCCTGAGCCAACTGTAGCACCCTTTTATAGTCCCCCTCAAAATACGCACAAAATACTTGCCGTCTGATAAGCTCAAGATAATCTTTATCCTTTGGAAAAGGATTCATCATTTTTCTTGCCAGCATGTAATTTGTATCTGCTTCTGCAAGTAAACTATTCTTTAAATAAACATTTCCTTTCTCCAAAAGCACTTTAGCTCCCAACTGTTTTGAATGTGCAACTTTTGTAATGCGGTAGGCAGTATCCAATTTACTCAAGGCATATTTAAGTTGAAATTCGTGTGCTTTAGCTGAATCAATTAAAGCAATAATCAGTGTAGAATCCTTTTCTGCCATATGAGCCAAGAGAGGTTTAATCGGAGTAAAGACACATCCTATCCCCAAAAATACGAGCATCAATAGGTGATGAATTTTTACCGACTTTCTCTTGGTAATTTGTACTGACATATTTTAGTAATGATTAAAATCAGAAAGTTAGCCTCCAGACTATACAACGACAAGCAAAGGTACACATTCTTTTAAAAATGATCTTTCTCAGTTTCCTGATTATCCACGCCTGTTTTATGCTTTTGATCGTATTTCTTACAATCGAATTCCACATCAATGTTCTTCAAAGGTTTAGCAAAATCATCAGTTTTGCTAATACCAAGTGAAGGATCAGCATACACCTTTTTCATATACAAAGCCCAAATGGGTAAAGCCATATTGGCTCCCTGCCCCAGCTTAATTGTTCTAAAATGTACCGACCGGTCTTCGGCCCCCACCCAGATACCTGTTGTTAGCTTAGGTGTAATCCCCATAAACCAACCATCCGATTGATTTTGAGTGGTTCCGGTTTTCCCGGCAATTGCATTCCGGTAACCATATTTATAGCGCAAACGAATTCCGGTACCACTTTCAATAACACCTTCAAGAAGTTTTATCATCTTATACGCCGTAATTTCGCTCATGGCTTCTGTTTTCCCTGGCACAAAACGCTCAAGGACATTCCCGTTTTTATCCTCAATTTTCGTTACAAAAACCGGTTTGATATACACGCCCTTATCGGCAAAAGTATTCATGGCACCTACCATTTCGTACAGCGACAGATCGGGAACGCCCAGTGCAATTGCCGGAACAGGAGGGATTGGCGATGTTACGCCCATTTTACGGGCCATTTGAATAACCGACTGGGGAGAAAAGCGGCGGATTAGCCAGGCTGATATCCAATTATTCGAATTAGCCAGTGCCCATTTTAGGGTAACCTCTTCACCTATTCGTTTCGAATCCGCATTGTGGGGAGTCCAGTACTTACCATTAGGCAAAGGAACGCTATATGAAATATTAGGCACTTTATAACAGGGGCTGTATTCGCCTTCCTGCATGGCAAGTGTATAAAGAAAAGGTTTAAATGTAGACCCAACTTGTCGTTTTGCCTGCGTAACATGATCGTATTTAAAAAAACGGTAATCATTACCTCCCACATAAGCCCGCACAAAACCGGTAGTAGTTTCCATGGACATCAAACCAGCCTGCAGAAAAAACTTGTAATAACGTATGGAATCCATGGGCGTCATCACGGTATCAACTGTTCCATGCCAGGAAAATACTTTCATGGGAACAGCTTGCTCAAACGCCATTTTTATTGAATCAATGGGAATCCCTGCGTTTTTCATGAGTCTGAATCGTTCGCTGCGACGCATGGCCTGTTCCAGAATTTTCTCAACTTGTTGCTCGGCCTCTTGCTCATCGAAGCCTTTAAAAACAAACGGTGCAGTAGGAATATCTTTCCAATGTTTATAAAAAGCAGGTTGTAAATCGTTGGCCAGATGTTCGCGTACAGCTTCTTCGGCATAGCGTTGCATCCGCGAATCGATGGTCGTATAAATTTTCAAACCATCTTTATAGACATCATAGGGTTCTCCATTTGATTTAAAATGGGTTCGACACCAGACTTTCATTTGTCGGCGTAAATACTCTCTAAAATAACGGGCAATGCCGGCATTATGATTTAATACGCCAAAGTTTTCAACGCCAAGTGGAAGTTGTTTTACCGAATCGAGTGTGGGTCGATCGATATAACCATATTTATACATCTGCGACAGCACCAGATTACGCCGTTTCATAGCACTTTCAGGATGCAGAATTGGACTGTACCGGGTGGGAAGGTTTACCACACCTGCCATCAGCGCTGATTCCTGTAGATTTAACGAATCAGGAGGCTTGTTGAAGAAAGTTTTTGCAGCAGATTTTATTCCATACGAGTTGTGTCCGAAAAATACCGTATTGAGATACATAGCAATGATTTCTTCCTTGGAATAGTAACGCTCCAGCTTTACAGCAGTAACCCATTCCTGAAACTTACGGATTACAAGTTGCAGCTTGTTAAGATGTCCTCGCGGAAACAGGTTCTTTGCCAGCTGCTGGGTAATTGTACTTCCTCCCCCTTTGTGTTTGCCGGTTAAAACGCCATAGATCACTCGCAATAAGGCCCGCTGATCGATCCCTGAGTGCTCCTCAAAACGAACATCTTCAGTAGCAATAAGCGCATTGATTAAATCGGGAGAGATCTGACGATATGTAACATTTGATCGATTTTCAATATAATAGGTCCCTAAAATCACACCATCAGAAGAAATCACCTCGGAAGCAAGGTTACTTTTTGGATTTTCCAACTCCTGAAAACTGGGCATAGGCCCAAAAAACTCTGTTACAATTCCATAAAACAATAGTATTAGCAAAACAAAACCTGACAAATACAACAACCAGAACCTGGTAATGTAATTGAAAATTTTCTTTTGCTTGCCTGTCCCGATTTCTTTATTTTCTTTGTTCATGAATTCCCTAATTGGCTATAAAAAATTTATTCTACAGGTACAATCTGTATTCCAACATCTTGGATGCCCGTAAGGGTATCCTGCCGCATAGCCTGCCAAATTGAAAAACGGTATTTTCCTTTCAGTGGAAAGCGTAGATTTTTTCTGAGCAAAACGTGGTCTTCACGTATATCTCCCCATCCTTTTCCCAACCACTTTCCCCCGGGGGTTGCCAAAACGATTTCCAGTGTGTCGCGACTGGAATGACCATTGGGGAAAAGCGTCTGCATAAATAAATACAAGTTACTGTAACGATAATCGATATTATGCCTCACATTCAAATAAAAATCAAAGTTTTGAAGACTATCTTTTACAATAGTTTCAAAAGTAGCTGCATCATTTTTATACCATTGTCCGTCAACCCGCACACTTTTATTCAACAAAGCATTTGAATTACACGATCCCAGCAAAAAGGCCAGCGGAATCAATAAGCTAAAATATTTTAGTCTATTCTTAAACAACATGCTATCACACTTTTGTTACAAAAAACAGTATTTGCCGCGAATTAAACATAGGACACAAAGTCATCGCCATTCTGCGAATCTTCAACCATCTTTTGCTCTTTAATCCGGGCAAAACTTTCCAAATCAGCCGGTAATTTTCGCTTTTTGTTCATTTCAATAATTTTCGAAACCTGATCAACAGGAATCGCCATCAGGTTATTGGGATCGTCTGCATATGCATACCACATAATACGCTGAAACACATCACTTTTATGATAGTAAGCAGTACCTTTCTTTGTTCTCAGAACAATACGGTTATCGGGAAATTCGCTCAATGCATCCTGATAATTTTCCAGTTCAAAGTTAAGGCAGCATTTTAATTTACCACATTGCCCTGCCAGCTTTTGCGGGTTTAAGGAAAGTTGCTGTACGCGTGCCGAATTTGTTGAAACACTTTTAAAAGCACTCATGTGCGAGGCACAACAAAGTTCACGGCCACAGGAACCAATACCGCCCAATTTGGCAGCTTCCTGCCTTACACCAATCTGCCGCATCTCCACCCTAATCCTGAACTCATCAGCCAGACGGCGAATTAGCTGACGAAAATCAACCCTTTCGTTTGCCGTATAGTAAAAGATCGCCTTGGTTTTATCTCCCTGGTATTCCACATCATTCACCTTCATCTCCAGTCCCAGGTCGCCGGCAATCTTTCGTGTTCGATACAAAGTAGGATCTTCGAGACTTATTGCGGCCAACCATTTTTCAACATCACCGGTGCGGGCATGTCTGTATATTTTTTTCATTTCAACCCGCTGCGGATCGAAACGTTTTCGTTTCATTTGTAAAGCCACAGCCTCGCCTGTTAAAGCAACAATACCAATTTCATGTCCGGGATTAGCCTCTACGGCAACTATTTCTCCTTCTGAAAGATTTAATTCCTGCGGACAAATAAAAAAGTCTTTTCTCCCGTTTTTAAATCTTATTTCAACGTATTGTTCTTCTTCCGGTTTTGATGGCGAGGAAATATCTGCAAGCCAATTAAAAGAGGAAAGTTTACAACATCGCGACTGGTCAACCTTAAAGCCCGGAGGCAACTCCCCGGTGGGAATACAACAGCCCCTCCCGTTATCTGTTTGAATATCTATATCTTTATTTTTCGATGGATCTTCCATTTTTGCAAATCGTATTTATAACGTTCGACAAAGGTAGAAAAAATTAAACTTGCGGATTCTTTCCTGCAAGATCGAATTAACAATATAAAGCTGTGTTTTTTTATACAACTGCCTGTTTCAATATTTATGGGTAACATTCAAAAGATCAATCAAACGGAAACTTAAATCAGTAAACAAAATACCAGGATGGGCATTCCTTTCGATATCATATACAGCCTCGTTGAACAGCTCATACATTTGCTTGCGATTACCATCATGAACGAAAGGGGCAAACTTGATAAAATAATCTTTTTCATCACCCTGCGCTGCCAATTTCTCGTCCATGCCTTGCTGTACCAGCATGCTATTATGAATTACTTTCATTCCATAAACCAGAAAACGCTTTTGTTTTTCACGACCGAGTCGCGAAATTTCCTGTATCAGGGCATACAACTCAAGAAAGTTTCCCGGACGAAAACAGAGCCGCATCCAATTGCGAAACTTCAGGAAATTGTAATCATGTTCCTGATTTTCGTCAATCAATTCCAAAGCCTTATTCCAATTCCCGTTTGCCATAACGGCAATTTGTCCGACATCCGCTTTGGATAATTCCTGATCAGGTAACCGGAGGAGTGCCTGTTCAATATCCACATCCCTCAATTTTGGTATTTTTATCAGTTGTGCCCTGGAGCGAACCGTAGGGATAATCATTTCATAACGCTCTGCCACCAAAATAATAAGTGTTTTATCCGGAGGTTCTTCAAGACTCTTCAATAATTTATTCGAAGCCGAAACATGTAGCTTTTCGGCAAGATAAATGATCACCACCTTATATTCAGCCTCATACGATTTCAGTCCCAGTTTTTTTATGATCTGATTGGCATCTTTAGCATAAATAGTCCCTTGTTTATTCCCCACTCCCAAAAAATCGTACCATCCTGCTTGCGTTGCATAGGCCTGGTTCTTACTCAAATAGGCACGCCAGTCATCTGCAAACAAAACAGATTCCGGATCTTTTTTAACCTTATCGTTGGTAGTAGTTGGAAAAACAAAATGCAGGTCGGGATGGGCAAACTTCTCATATTTTACACAGGACAGACATTTTCCACAGCTGTCACCATCCTGCTTATTTGTACAATTGACGTATTGGGCAAAAGCAATGGCAAGCGCCAGTGATCCAGCGCCTTCCGGGCCAAGAAAAAGCTGGGTATGCGCCACCCTGTTTTCAGCCACACTGCTGATGAGTTTTTGCTTTACGCCCTGCTGTCCGATAATTGATTTAAATTGCAAAGGTTGATTTTTTTAAAGGTCAAAAATACAGAAATTCCATGATTGATTCCCGTAGAAAAATCCGAAGAGACTGAGAAAAACAAAAAAAAAGCAGGCACAAGCCCAATTGGCTCATGCCTGCTTCAAATTATTTATCAAAGAGATTAACCCAGTTTGGCACCGATAAACTGACGGTTCATCCGGGCAATATTGGTAATTGAAATCTCTTTAGGACATTCGGCTTCACAAGCGTAGGTATTGGTACAATTACCGAATCCCAGCTCATCCATCTTAGCAACCATTTTTTTCACACGGTCTTTGGCTTCCACCTTACCTTGAGGCAAGAGTGCAAACTGTGAAACCTTTGCTGAGACAAAAAGCATAGCCGAGGCGTTTTTACAGGCAGCTACACAGGCTCCGCAACCAATACAGGCAGCTGCATCCATAGCGAGGTCAGCGGCTTCTTTTTTAATAGGAATTGCATTGGCATCAGGTACGCCACCAGTAGAAGCTGAAATATAACCTGATTCCTGAATAATTAAATCAAAAGCTGAGCGGTCCACAATCAGGTCTCTGATTACCGGGAAAGGTTTGGCACGCCAGGGTTCAATTACGATAGTTTCGCCATCTTTAAACTTACGCATGTGCAACTGACAGGTTGTAGTAGCAGCTTCGGGGCCATGGGGATGACCATTGATAAACATACTACACATTCCGCAGATTCCTTCACGACAATCATGGTCAAATGCAACAGGGCGTTCGCCTTTTTCAATGAGCTCATCATTTAAAATGTCGATCATTTCCAAAAAAGAAGCATCCTGTGATATGTTGTGAACGTCGTAATCTACAAACTTACCCTTATCAGTCGGGGAGGCTTGACGCCATATTTTTAATTTTAGATCCATTGTTCTATTTTTTTATTGTTATTAAATTGGTTGACTCTCAATTAGGCTGTTTTATAGTTACGAGTTTTTACCTCGATATTCTCATATACAAGCGGCTCCTTATTGAGTTTGGGTTCTTTATCATCACCCTGATACTCCCAGGCAGCGACATACATAAAGTCTTTGTCGTTACGCAGGGCTTCTCCTTCAGGAGTTTGATACTCTTCACGGAAATGACCACCAGCGGACTCTTCACGGTGTAAAGCATCACGAGCCATCAATTCGCCTAATTCAAGAAAATCAGCCAAACGTAAAGCCTTCTCGAGTTCAATATTGATACCCTCTTTGGTTCCGGGAACCCTGACATTTGTCCAGAATTCTTTACGCAATTCCTGGATCATCCGGATACCTTCTTCCAATTTATCTTTTCTGCGAGCCATACCTACATGATCCCACATAATAAGGCCAAGCCTTCTGTGAATAGAATCAACCGTTTCAGAACCGTTGATGGATAATAATTTATCTATTCTTTCGTGTACTTCTTTTTCAGCGGCATCAAATTCAGGGGCATCTATTGGAATTTTACCTACCGTAATTTGGTCAGCCAGGTAATTCTGCATAGTATAAGGTAATACAAAATATCCATCAGACAATCCCTGCATCAGGGCTGATGCTCCCAAACGGTTAGCACCATGGTCGGAGAAGTTGGCTTCACCACCAACAAATAATCCGGGCACATTACTCTGTAATTCATAATCAACCCAAAGACCACCCATATTATAGTGGATAGCAGGATAAATCATCATTGGCGTTTCATAAGGATTATCATCCACAATACGCTCGTACATATCGAAGAGGTTTCCATAACGGGCCTTGATTACATCCACACCCAAACGCTCAATGGCATCTTTAAAATCGAGGAATACAGCTAATCCGGTGCCTACACCATAACCGGCATCACAACGTTCTTTGGCAGCACGTGAGGCTACGTCGCGTGGTACCAGGTTACCAAAGGCAGGATATCTTCTTTCCAGATAATAATCCCTGTCCTCTTCGGGAATATCACGCGGACGGATCTCTTTTTTCCGAATTTTTTCGGCATCCTCTTTTTTCTTCGGTACCCAGATACGACCATCGTTACGCAAACTTTCACTCATCAGTGTCAGTTTTGACTGGTAGTCGCCATGAACAGGAATACATGTCGGGTGGATCTGTACAAAACAAGGATTGGCAAAATAAGCACCACGTTTATATGCTCTCCAAATGGCACTACCATTAGAAGTCATTGCATTGGTTGAAAGGAAATAAACATTACCGTATCCACCAGTTGCCAATAAAACAGCGTGTGCACCATAACGTTCAATTTCGCCAGTGAAAAGGTTACGAACAATAATACCACGGGCACGACCGTCTTTCATCACAACCAAATCGACCATTTCGCGGCGGGTAAACAATTCAACAGAACCCCGTTTAATTTCTTTACTTAAAGCGCCATAAGCACCTAACAACAACTGCTGACCGGTTTGACCGCGGGCATAAAACGTACGCGATACCTGTGCACCACCAAATGAACGGGTTGCCAGATAACCGCCGTATTCACGGGCAAAAGGAACCCCTTGTGCCACACATTGGTCAATAATATTATTACTTACCTCTGCCAGACGATAAGTATTGGCTTCACGGCCACGGTAGTCACCACCTTTAATGGTATCGTAAAACAAACGGTAAACAGTGTCACCATCGTTGGGATAGTTTTTTGCAGCATTAATACCACCCTGAGCAGCAATACTGTGCGCACGGCGCGGGCTGTCCTGAATACAAAATACTTTTACATTGAATCCCATTTCACCCAAACTGGCAGCAGCAGCACCACCAGCCAGACCTGTTCCTACTACGATAATATCAATTTTACGTTTATTGGGCGGATTCACCAGTTTCTGATGTTCCTTATAATGTGTCCATTTTTGAGCCAGAGGCCCTTCAGGAATTTTTGAATCTATTTTAGTCATAACGCAATACTATTTAAAATATAAAAACAAAGGAATAATCACAAAGCCAAGGGTTACGACTATGGCATATACACGGCTAAGGCCTTTGATAAAGCCCCAGTAGGTTTTATGGTTAAGCCCAAGCGTTTGAAAGGCCGACTGGAATGCATGATCAAGATGGAAACCCATCAACAAAAACAACACCACGTATAAAGTCACATAGCCACCATTGTGGAACAAGTCGATTACTAACTGTCCCATGTCTTCTTTACCACCTACTTCGGGGATACCACTTCCGACCCAGCCCATCTTGACAAAGAAAAAATTAGTCAAATGGATAGCCAGAAAGATGAAAATAAGCAATCCGGTATAGATCATATACCTTGAAAAAGGTGATTGCTCCATCCATGCCCTTTTTTTATAGCCCTTTGGCCGCGACATCCAGTTCTGGATTTGCAGGATAATTCCATAAATAATGTGGATGGCAAATCCTGCAAACAGCACCCACTGGAAAACCTGGATTAAGGGATTCGTGCCCATAAAATGAGCCCCTTCGTTAAACAATTCTTTGTCGAAGAGCAAGAACGAATTTAAGGTGAGATGCACCAGCAAAAACGTCAACAAAAACAGCCCCATCAACGACATGATGATTTTCTTCGTAATTGAAGAATAGTAAGGTTTGTTACTCATAAGATTGAAATTTACATATTGTATGAACCTATTTAATTAATTTTGCAAAATGATGATGCACAAAGGTATCAAAGTATTTGGAAAATCTTATTTCATCAGATAATTTATAACAAGTTTAAATTTTAGATTTATGCGCTATCAATCAATAAGTAACACATTGTTTAAATATAACAGAGAGGGCTTTTTCAGCCAAATGGAAGAGCAATCGGCAGCTATTTTTTTCGCTAACGATCAAAGTCCGCGGAATGGTGATCAATTTCATCCCTATCGGCAAAGCTCCGATTTTTTCTACCTTACAGGAATTGAACAGGAAAAAAGTATCCTGATCCTGACTCCACAATCGCCAAATAAAAACCTGCGTGAGGCACTGTTTATATTAAAGTCAAATCCAACGCTCGAAATATGGGAGGGACACAAATATACGATTGAAGAAGCCCGTAAAACTTCCGGCATTGAAAACATCTATCTTTTAGATGATTTTGAAGCCCTGTTAAAAGAGGTGATGTCGTATGTCGATCAGGTTTATTTGAATGCCAACGAATACATCAAATTTTTTCCTGAAGTAGAGAGCAGGGAAAGCCGTTTGGGACAAGAAATAAGAAATAATTATCCTTTGCACAAATACCTTCGTGCAGCTCCGCTACTAACAAAGCAAAGACTTATTAAAAGTAAGGAAGAAATTGAATTAATCAAAAAGGCTTGTAAAATTACTAACGACGCATTCCGCAGGGTTTTAAACTTCACCAAACCCGGCAAAATGGAATATGAAATTGAAGCCGAGGTAACCCACGAATTTATCCGCCAGGGTGCAGCCGGACATGGTTATGCCCCCATTATTGCTTCAGGGAAAAGTGCCTGTGTACTGCATTACACTGAAAATGATAAAGCCTGTAAGTCGGGCGACCTGCTACTTATGGATTTAGGTGCAGAATATGCCAATTATACTGCCGACATGAGCCGGACCATACCGGTAAACGGAAAATTTACCGACAGACAAAAGACCTGCTACAATGCTGTTTTAAATGTGATGAATGAGGTAAAAAAACTTTACGTACCAGGAAACACAATTAATGACATTAATGAGGCTACCAATAAACTGATGGAAAAAGAGATGATTGGACTGGGATTATTTACCAGGCAAGACGTTCAAAAACAGGATCCCGGGCAACCCATCTATAAAAAATATTTTATGCACGGCACTTCGCATTTTATGGGACTGGATGTGCATGATGTGGGAGCCAAACACGAGCCACTGAAACCCGGAATGGTTTTAACTTGTGAACCTGGCATTTACATCCCTGAAGAAAATCTGGGCATCCGCATCGAGAATGATATTTTAATTACTGAAGGTCAGCCTATTGATTTAATGGCAGATTTTCCAATTGAGGTAGAAGAAATTGAAACGCTGATGCAGGGATAAATTAACTCAAGCACAATAAAAAAGGGAGCCGTCCAGCTCCCTTTTTTATTGAAATATACTCGGTTAATTATTTGGCGTTCACCAAAGCCTTAAAGTCGGGTTCATTAAAGAATTTAATGAATTCGCGATCGCGTGAAGCCTTTGCAGCCATTGAGGCATCAGCTTTTACAGCTTTTGTTAGGTTTTCCAACATCATAGTTTTGTTATTCTGACGGGCACCTGCAACAGCAAGGAGATAATCGGTTTGTGCTGTTT
>WFQS01000283.1 GCA_015486915.1 Desulfobacteraceae bacterium | reverse complement strand
GTGGTTTCCAATTTATAAAAAGCCCTGCAGGATTATCCTGCAGGGCTTTTGTGCTTTATAGCAGCATAAGGCCGACCCGGATTTATCACCTGCTCTGCTTACAGCAAAGTAAGGGCCAAAGGCACGGAGCCAACAGCGTTTTTAAATCACGCCATTTCATAAATTATTCCACATGGCACATTGAATACAGGAAATCATACAGATGAGTTATCCACTGTTTGCGCTTATGGGTATAGCCGGAACATCCTTTACCCTGGCCCTGTCCGGTGCACTGATGCCCGGACCACTTCTGACCGTAACCATAGCAGAAGCTGCCAGACGCGGCACAAAGGCAGGACCACTGGTCATTACCGGTCATGCAATACTTGAGCTCCTCCTTGTAATAACAATTATCAATGGCCTGGGGCAATATCTTAAGGCTCCACCGGTAATTGGCACCATTTCCCTAATGGGAGGAATTATATTACTTGCAATGGGTGTTGACATGATGCGCAAAGCTGCAGTCATGTCATTACACAAGGATGCAATAGTTTCATGTGGTAAAGGAAAAGGGTCATCTTCAGGATATACTGTAATTCTCGGCGCTGTTGGCAGCCTTGTAAATCCTTACTGGATACTGTGGTGGCTTACCATAGGACTCGGATATATGACTACAGCCGGAAATTTTGGTTTACCCGGTATTACAGCTTTCTTCACAGGCCATATTACAGCAGATTATGCATGGTATATCATGATCGCCTTTGGTATTCACCGTGGAAAAAATATTGTGTCCGATAAAGGGTACAGGACAATGATCCGCGGGTGCGGTATTTTTCTGGTATGTTTTGGGTTCTGGTTTTTAAATACAGCGTATCATCACCTTTTTTTATAACTGCCATGAGGCAGATCTGAACTGTTTAAGATAGACAATCAAAGAGCCGCTCCGGGACTTTTTTTTCCTGTCCCAGTTAAACCACAGAACAATATCCTGTTTTTTTAATTTTATGAGAAGATCCTCAATTATATCCGGAAGTACAGGGCCCCACTGGGAATGCAACCCCCTGCCCACAACTATTCTAAGGGTAAAAATACCGTTTCTTTTGCATGTCCTGATATAAGTTTCTGCTTTAAGCTCAGCCGTTGAAGCCGTGTCTCCGTGGAGATCGAGTATTTTCTGGGGTGGAGGATATCTTTTAAGTCTTTTCTTTAAAGGAACAGGTGCAGGGACTGTCTTATCTCTTTTTTCGATCATCATTGTCTGCATATTTTTCCCTTTAAGGGATAAATCAAGCAGATCCGGAAAATTATCATCTTCACTTTTTTGTTGAAAAATTTCTGTAAAATTTTCTGAGGAATTAAGGATCTGAATCCCGTGCTTATCTTTTTTCAAATCCTGATTCTCTACGCCTGGATGGCCATGTTTATTTTTTTTTTCAGACCAGATTCTATTCTTATTTACGGCAGATTGTTTTTCTGGTTCTGAAAAAGATTTTTCAGTTGTTTCTTTTGATGTTATCTTTTCTTCGGTAAGTTGTCTGTTCTTTAAACCAGGTAAAGAATTTTTAAACAGAGAAAAAAAATCTTCCCTGCCATCAAGAACAGGTACACCGTTCTTGTTTTTTTTGCGTGATCTTTTGAAACTATTTTTATTTTTGATTTTCTTAACCATGGGATTATTTTACTTTAACCCGTGTTTTTTTTCAAGGGCCATAAATTCTCTTGGATTGACTTTAGGAGTTCATACTGATAATGTAAAAAGCTATGAATTCAGAAATAATTGTAGAATATATTGATCAGCAGAAAATTATATGCGCCGTCGTACTTCAGGTAAAAAAACAGCGGTTAAGACTGCTCTCTGAAAATAACCGTGAAGTCAACCTCACTGCGGGCAGGCTGTCCCATATTTCAAAGGACCGCCTTGATATATCAGCTTCACGGGATTTTCTTGTAAAGGCTCTGAAACAAAAATCAAATAAAAGGCGTGAATTTTCTGAACAGATTGACATAAAAGAGCTCTGGGAACTTCTCCATGAGGAAGGAGAAGAAATTGATCTTGATTCCATGACTCTTTTCTGTTTTGACCCTCCTTTGACGTCCGACCATGAAGCTGCCGTAATAAGGGCTTTTTTTAAAGACCGGTTTTATTTTAAATTTGGTAAAGATAAATTCACACCCTACAGTGATGACGAAATTCAAAACAGACTCAAACTTGCAGAAGAAGCTCAAAAAAAAGAACAGCTTGTGTTGCGGGGAGTGAAATGGGTCAAGGGAATAATTGATCATAAAAACCGTAACAATAACACCTGCGATACTGAAATTTTAGATATCCTTAAATCCTATTATATTTTTGAAAAGGAATGCAGAGATGCCGCCACGGCCAGGGCAATCATTTCAAAAGCTGGAATAGGCAGCAGTGAAAAAATTTTTGATATTCTTGTGCAGGCTGGGATATGGGATAAAAATGAAAATATCGATCTTCTCAGGATGGGTATCTCCGACCAATACCCTGACAATGTTATTAAAAGAGTGGATGGAATTATTAAATCCACACCTGAATTTATAAATGATCCCATTAGAAAAGATTTTACCCATGTTCCCTGTATAACCATCGACGGCCAGTCCACCCTTGACTATGATGATGCCATAAGCCTTGAGAAAGAAGACGTCGGATACACTCTTGGTATTCATATTATTGATGTTGGTCATTATATAAAAAATGGAGACCATATAGATAAGGAAGCCATGTCACGGGCAAGCTCAATTTACATGCCCGACGATAAAATATCAATGCTTCCCCCTGAATTATCAGAAGATTTCTGCAGCCTGAAACAGGGTGAGCTACGTCCTGCCATCAGTACCATGGTTCATTTGAGCAGATTTTTTGAAATTAAAAGCTGTGAAATTGTGCCCAGTATAATAAAAGTTCACAAAAATATGAGCTATGCCGAGGCAAACATGCTCAACGGTGAAAATGACCCCATAACAACACTCTATAAAGCAGCCACCGTGTTAAGGGAAAGACGTCTTAAGGCCGGAGCTGTTCAGATCACCCTGCCTGAAGTCAATATATGGGTTGACGTGAACGGAGAAATAGGAATCTCAAAAATTGACAGGGAAAACCCCTCAAGAATGCTTGTATCGGAAATCATGATTCTCGCCAACTCGCTCATGGCTGAATTTCTTTCAGAACATGATATACCCGCAATATTCAGGTCTCAGCCCGATCCTAATTCCAGATTATTCAAGGGGATGGAAACCTCAATTTTTTTAAACTGTATGCAGCGCAAGCAGTTGTGCAGAGCGGTCATAGGGATTAAACCTGAACATCACTCCGGACTGGGAGTAAAATCCTATGTTACGGCGACTTCCCCCATAAGAAGGTATTATGATCTTCTCACCCAGCGCCAGATCCGCGGTATTTTCGGATATGAAAAACCCTATTCCGGTGAGGAACTTGAAAAAATTCTTCAGATCATTGATATTCCCATGGGTAATACCGGCCGTATTCAGTTCCAGAGGCGCAGATACTGGCTTCTCAAATACCTTGAGGCAATGAAGGGATCAAGCTGCGAGGCTATTGTGCTTGACTCCCGCAGAGATTTTTATAATGTACTGATGAAGGATTATATGCTTGAGTGGAAAATTCCAGCTGGCAACATGAAATTAAAGCCTGGCGACCTTGTTCATGTTACGATTCAGCATGCAGATGCAAGAAGAAACAAGCTGTCACTTTTTGTTTAACAACAAAAATACTGACAAAATATTAAAATAGTGATGATGCCGCCCCCTGGCGGACGTCAGATCCAGCCAAAGGACCGTCGGCGGCAGTTATATAAAAAAATAAGGTTTGTAACAATAAAATGATTACAGGTCATGGTGGAAACGTAAAGGCTATTGCTGAAAGGCTTCAATGCCCGATTGATGAAATTACAGACATGAGCAGTAACTTAAATCCCCTAGGCCCCCCACCGGGGCTTGCGGAATTTATTAAAAACAATATTCACAGGATATGCTCCCTTCCCGATGTGGATGCGTCAAAAATGGTCCGGGCTTTTTCCCGATATTATAATATTGATTCAGACAGGGTCATTGCCGGTAACGGTACAACCTGGTTTATATACACACTGCCAGCTGCCCTTGGTTTAAAAAAAATGCTCATTGCAGGCCCCACATACTCCGACTACAGAGATGCCTGCATAATGCACCAC
>WFQS01000282.1 GCA_015486915.1 Desulfobacteraceae bacterium | reverse complement strand
ATGGTTTTGTGTCCTCCCACACGCTCAAACTCTTTTTCCTGGAAAATCCTTAAAAGTTTCACCTGGACATTGAGATCCATATTGCCTATTTCATCAAGAAATATTGTTCCCTTGTCAGCAAGCTCAAATTTTCCTTTTTTCTGGTATAGAGCGCCTGTGAAGGAACCCTTTTCATGGCCGAACAACTCGCTTTCAATGAGATTTTCAGGAAGAGCGGCACAATTTATTTTAATAAAAGGCTGTTTATTCCTCAGGCTGTTGTAGTGGATTGAATTGGCAACAAGCTCCTTGCCTGTACCGCTTTCACCCCTGATAAGCACAGTGGCATTGCTCCTTGATACCTGGGAAATCATCTGAAAGACCTCCCTCATTTTATTGCTGTTTCCTATTATATGCGAAAAGCTGTATTTGTTTTCAAGTTCAATTTTAAGCCGGGTATTTTCTTTTTTAAGCTTTTCTTTTTCAAGGCGCATTGCTTCAAGATTTATGACATGCCTTGCGATCATCGTGGCCACAAGTGACATTATTTTCTCGCCTTTTTTCAGGGAGGCTTCCCCTTTATAGGGCCTGTCTGCACTTAAAGCACCTACAACTTTGTCTCCTTTTTTTACGGGTACACATATGAATGAATATTCATGGCAGACCCTTGAATCCCTTGAAGCGGTTCTGTCCAAGAAAAAAGGTTCATCGCTTATCCTCGGCACGACAGCGTGCCTGCCTGATTGAATAACCCTGCCCGTTACACCTTCACCCAGCTGATATCTGACATGCTTTTTTGCCTTTGCTGAAATCCCATGGGCAATTTCAATCCTGATTTCCTTTGTCACAGGGTCAAGTATGGTGATGGTTCCCCTGATTAAATTAAGCGACTCAGCGAGAATAGTTAAAACCCGGTACAAAGATTTTTTCATATCAAGGTGTTCGTTTAAAGCTTCATTAATTTCATAGAGAAGGGAAATCTCTTCAATTGATCTATTCAAAATTTTTTCATCCTTTGTTTATTTTAAATGTATCATCACAGATTAAAAGGAGCAGTTTTATATAACCGCCATGAGGCGGATTTTAACTGCGTTACAGCGCCTCAAAAAATCATAGATTTTGACAAACATAAAAAGAGCATCAGTTACTCCGGTAAAAGTGAGCTCTTTTTTATAAAAAACTCTTGCCAAATATCTTGAATTAAAAGAGTTGGCTTCGCACCTTCGGCCCATTTTTTGTCAGAATCTTTGATTCTTTGAGCCCGTCTGATAATTTTCAGATCGGCCTCATGGCCGTTACAACGACAATGTGTCTTTTTTTATGATTTCATACATTGCTGCCTCACTGCTGCTTAATTTTTTCCCAAGATCATAGGTTTTGTGTAAAAAATAATGAAAAAAATCATGGCGGAGACTGTCCCTTGCAGCAATAACAAACCAATGATTTTTGGCCCAGCTTGTGGAGGGTTCTTTTTCATTTTCAAACAGTCCCACAAGCGCCTCATCTCTGTCCACAACAATATCAAATGTTCTCCCGTTCAACTCTTTTTCGATTTTATCAAATCCCGGATGAATCACCTGGAGATTAAAATTGGATGCCGGAATACCCATTGAAATATATTTGACCTGTACCTTTCTGCTGCGGGCTTTTTCCAGGTCTGCATTCAGAATTTCAGCTTCAGCGGGAAACAGCCTTACATAAATTTCGAATTTTGCTGCATTGATCATATCCTTAGCCTTTGATAGAATTTCATCATACCCGTAAATATTCCATACATAATCGTATCTTGCCTTTGCAGTGGCCTGGTGGAATTTTTTTTCAAGCTGTGAAATTTCTGATTCAAAGCGGGCTCTGAACCTTTTAAGGACTTCTTCTTCAGGAAGAGGCGCATAGAGTCCTTCGGTCACCTCAACTGCCATTCCTTTGGTTTTCAGGGAAGAAAGAACATCATATATCCTTGCCCTTGGTATACCCGAATGCCGGCTTAACTGAGATCCATTTACAGGGTTACTGGTTAAAAGAGCAATATATGCTTTTGTCTCATACTGTGATAATCTGAAGTTAAACAAATTACCTGTGCTCATTTTTTACCCCGTCACATTTTTTATTATGTTGTTCATACAAAGCAGGAGATTCCCATAACCTGTTCACCTCTCCCCAATTTATCATTTTTTTTTCTCTTTTGTTTTGGAAAAAGAAGGAATAAGAGTTCTAGTGGTTTTTACTCCGTTCATAAGCCTTATTTTATCGTGAACAAAAAGTGAAATAACCTCTGCGTCCGATGAAAGTATGTCCCTTTCTATTTCAAGTTTAACAATCATATCAAAATCTCCGTTAACACCATGAATTTCCTTGATTTCATCGATTGAAAATAGATTTTCCATGATTTTAAATTCATCTTTTGCAGTTGTTGTTATAAGCACAAAAGCCGTTATTTTTCGTTTCATTTCAGGGTAGTTGAATTTTTTCTTTTCCATTTTTTTTCTGAATTCCTCCATGTCTTTTGGAATAAGCTGATCAATGCCTATACCATATTTACGCTTCTTTCCTTCTTCCCACTGGTGATGTGAAATATAAGCATAAAGATCTGACAGTGTACGTTTAGGAAAAGAATAATTAAGATGGCCCTGTTTAATTATGGATACAAGGGGAGAGTATATCGTTTTATACCAGTCTTCAGCTGCATCCTTTAAGGAGATTTCCCTGCCTGATTGCTTTTCAAGAAAAGTTTTATGCAGTATTATCTGTTTTTCAAGAAAAGAATACTGTCCAAGTTCCGTTAATTCAATGGAGTAGGGCAGCTTGAATTTTTTGTTAAATGCAGCTCTTTCCTGATACAGGATATTGTCAAGGCTTTTTTTGGACGGGATGAATTCAACAATACATGCATTTATCTCGGAATGCCCAAGTTCCTTTGCAGCTGCAATACGGTGGTTCCCGTCCAAGGCATAGTATTCATCCTTTATCTGATAAAGTTTCACAGGGGGCAGAGGTTTTCCGTTCAGCATTGCTCTTTTAATCCTGATGAACCTGTCCCTTGGTACATGCTGTTTTATCCTGAATTTACCGTCAAAATCATGATAACGCCCTACGCTGCCAACTATTCTGTCAAGAGGTACCGATTGAACACCACGCTCTATGGTGTCAAATGCGCCTTCCTTCAGCTGGTATTTGGAAAAGCATTTGACCTCAGCTTCTGTATTTTCTTTTTTAAATTTTTTCAGGAAACCTTTAAAAATATTCATAGTGATTATCCTCACTGACATCCATGGGGCCGATCTGGTTTCAGCCCCGGATTTATTCACAACAAAGTATGAAATAGCGTTTCAGATCTGCATTAAAAAAATACTGCCATGGAAATTATGTTTTTTACATGAACAGCCTTTAGGATCGAAAATTTTATAAGTTGAACGAAATTGCTTGTCTTCCGGCCCATCTATTTCGTTGCATCAAAGGTCGAATACGTTGAGTATGCAACCTTTAATGCGCCTTGTATATGGGGTAGGAATTCTGCGCTATTTCTGTTGAACTTATTTCATCTCCGGTCCTAATTTTAAAATCGAGTAAAAATATTAGATGATCTTGAACCGGATGATTTGTCAAGGGAATTTGTAAAATCGGGCTGTTGTTTAT
>WFQS01000281.1 GCA_015486915.1 Desulfobacteraceae bacterium | reverse complement strand
CAGTTGCAGCAGTGATAGTGTTAGTATCCTTTTTACCATAACTGCTTTTATTAACATGTACGTTTTTATCATGTAAGTCTTCTGAACCATTGGAATCCATGGAATCACGGGAATCACGGGAATCACGGGAATTTATGGAACCGGTTTTCCCAGAAAAAATCAGGCGGGTGATGTCAGGATCGGGAAATTCAATATGAGAATCCTTTAATTTTGCCCTTATGACAAGTCCTGAGATATTAATTTGATTTATTCTTTTTTTTAAAAGGGAGCCGGGGCTATAATCAACATAAACAGAATCAATATCAGCTGTTCTGCCAATATTTATTTTGCCTATATCAGTACCAAAAAGCCCCATGCTGCGGATGTGAATATGAAAATCTTTCAACCCTGTTTCCATGATTACCCTGTGTGAAATTACCTTATCAAAAACAGGGGGCAGGACATGGGGAATCAGGACAATGATCAGCATAAAAACAAAAACTGCTGTAATTAAAAAATATTTAAATATACTTTTAAATGGCATTTTTGATCTTCACCTTGAGATACATATCACCCCGGACACCATCATGCCTTGCTTTACCCATACCTGCAAGGCGGAGCATTGTACCGTTATTAACTCCTGCAGGGACATTCACCCTGTATAAATTTTTATAAAATCCCCATGGAATATTAACAATTTTCTTTGTCCCGGTTAAGGCCTCAATGGATGAAATTTCAATTTCACCATACAGATCACCTGAATCATCAATTTTTCTTGAATGGATCAGCTGCAGCTTCGGGGTTTTTTTCTTTGCAGTAAATGTTTTCAGCATTGTGCCGGCGCCGGTTTCCGGAACTTTATGGCTTAGCTTCACCATCACCATTCCTGAAATAAACCCCCCCACATGTGCCCACCAGGCAATACCGGAGCCTGCTGCCCCGCCATTAGTTCCCGCTGCATTAAAAAACTGAATTAAAAACCAGAATCCAAGAAATATGAAAGCTGGAATTTCAAAGAAAAACGGAATAATAATAATGGGAATCAGGGTTAAAATTTTTGCCCTTGGGTGCAGTATGAAATAAGCTCCCATAACCCCTGCTATGGCTCCGCTTGCGCCGATTGTCGGCACCCTTGATACCGGGTTCAATAAAATATGAAACAAAGCCGCAGCAATACCGCATAAAAGATAAAATCCCAAAAACCTCAATGACCCGAAATAATCCTCAACATTGTCCCCGAAAATATAGAGAAACCACATATTGCCGAGAATATGCCAGAAACCGCCATGGAGAAACATATATGAAATAAATGAAAAAAGCTTGTTACTTAAGGAAAACCAGGCTGAGAATTGCTGCACTGTATATTTTGCAGGAACAAGTCCGTACATATATACAAACTGCCTTTCACCATGCCCCATTGACGGCTGAAGCAAAAAAATTATTATATTGATTCCAATGATCAGCGAGGTGGCAACAGGTACATTTTTTGAGTAAAGGGTGTCTCTGATGGGTATCATCTAACAATCCTTAAAAGATAATTTTTCTCAAGAAAGGCCTTAAGCGCCTTTAATATAACCATAGCTGCATCATCAACGTCAATTGAATCACAACCAAGATTTCCGGCACAGGAATTTAAAAGTTCTGTATTACCTGCATCAAGACCTGATTTTACCTTTATAAAATCTGCCATGGAAAAATAGAGGGATGCAATACTTCTGCCGTCTGAATTTGCAATGCAGGATTTTGTCCTCAAATGCATGTTGTCTGCAAAAAAGGCAACAGCCTGATCCAGGGTTTTGATATGTTTCGGCGTTTTTCTTTCCATTAAAAGAAAATCATTAAACTTAAGGTCATCCGGTTCCATCTCAATAATCATCATATAAATAACAGTCTCAAGAACCGTTTTAACTGAATTGTAAATAAATGGATCTTTCCCCGCCCTTGGCCCTGCAACATTTATTATCTCAATATCATAATCTGCTATAAATGAATTTATCACAATTGCAGCTCCAAATTCATCAAGTTCAAAAAGATCTATATGGCAGCATGGTTTTTTCAGCCTGAATGCAAGCTGCTGTGTTAAAAGAGACCCGCCTGAGAGAGTTCCCCTTGAAATGATTATTGTTCCATTGGAATCCATTATATTCTGCCTGGTTCGTTCAGGATAGGAGTCCGTTGGCATTTCATCCATCCGGTATTTTTGTGAAAGAGGACCATCCTCGGTTTTTCTGTCCCCGGGAATCCACCCTCCATAACGAATATTGAATTTGATGGCTGTATCAAGAGCCGCTCTGTCAGCCCCTGTCTGCCCACCTGAAATAATTTTTTTTATCATGATTTCTATTTACACATATAACCTTTATTATCAGCGCATTACCGCAGTTAATTCCTTTTCCTTTCCTTAACCCGCATCGGAAATAATAAACATTTTACAAAGTTCACAAAATATTTTCCAAGTTTAAAACAGTACAAAACTATTGTTCAAGCTTCTCACAAAAACAATCAGATTGTCAATTCAACAAAAAATTTTCCCTTGCAATTTGCCATCGTTGATTTTAATATATATAAAAAATATTTACCAATGCAGAAAAATATTTAAGTTTCCGATCTATCTGAGCTGTAAATTTTATTTTCACCTGAACATTTTACAGGTTGCAATCATGGCTGTTACCATAACAAAATCCTTTACACCGCAAAATCTATTGAATGCGGCATCTGTTTATGGATACCAGAATATATCATCGCAAAAAGCAGGCGATAATGCTTACCCGGGCCAAACCATTCAGAAAAAATCTAAAAGCAGCGGCGATTTTCCCGAAGATAATAACAGTATAAAATCTCCTGACAAAACGAATTCTAAAAATAAAGAGAATACAGAGGGAAATGGTAAAACTGCAGCCAGCGGATCATCAAAGACTGGCGGACTCACTGAAAAAGAGCTGAGGATATTAGAAGCCCTTAAAGCAAGGGACACAAAGGTGAGACGGCATGAAATGGCCCATATTGCAGCAGGCGGTCAGTATATTACATCCGGAGCTCACTATCAATACGAAAGAGGACCTGACGGTAACAACTATGCAGTTGCAGGAGATGTAAGCATTGACACATCTCCTGTTCCCGGAGACCCTGAAGCCACAATTGCAAAAATGCATAAAGTCGAGCAGGCAGCACTTGCACCTGCCGAGCCCTCACCCCAGGACAAAAAAGTAGCTGCTGAGAGTGCATTTGCCGCAGCCAAAGCGCTTTCAGAGCTAATGATAATGCAGGCAAAACAGAAGGCTGAAACAAGACAGCAGCAATTTCAATCATTCCAGAATCCCAAATCTGCGGCTAAAGCCTATGAAAAGGCAGGTACAGAACCTGTCCAGAAAGGAACGGCATTTAATCTCGCAGCCTGAGAGACACAAAAACCACTATGTTTCACTTATTATGGCCGAATATTTACAGGATTATCCGTGAACAATCAAATCTTTCGAGTGGTTGAGCGGAGGTTGGACTTTAGTTCGGTAAAATTTTTGTGGGAGACATGCCCAGTGTCTGCAACAAATATAACCTGCCACTTTAGCACGCAGTTCTTAAATTTAAACAAAATAAATTAATTTTCAAACTGATTGACAAGGGATTTACCCGGTTCTATAAATAAAAAAATCTTTTTCCAATTCAGGATTATGATGAAGTAAACAATCTTTAAGGTCTGAATTGAGTTTAAAGTCTGAGTTGAGT
>WFQS01000280.1 GCA_015486915.1 Desulfobacteraceae bacterium | reverse complement strand
GCACTCCAGCTTCCTTCGGACGGTCCCTCACGGTTCCGCCCTTGCTTTCGGCTAATACTTGTGCTAACAGATACTCATGTTAACAGGACTCACGTATAGGGGACTTGCACCCCATAAGTTCACGCCCATGCCGGGCGTACACAAGGCAAATGCACTCGGACGGCAAAAAGCGCCGCTCCTTCGTCGCTCTGCTTTTTGCCGCCGGTGATTTGCGGCGAACCACGCAGTTAAGAGATAGGTTAGGTGACATTGAGTTTCAGGCGATTTTTTTTAGAAAATAAGCTTTTTCCTAAGAATTTCGGACGATATCTATTGCTTTCCTGATTGTTCTCATAATGTAAGTCTTTTTTCTTTTACAACCTCTATGATTTTCCCAATTTGTTCTTTCAGATAATAAACGATCTTCTATAGTGGTTTGTGAATATCCCCTTCGTGCAAGCGCAAGTGCATAGGAAAAATCAGTTTCAGATTCGCCATATTTTTCATATTGAAAACGGGAAATGGATTTATAATGACACACATCCCCCCACAGGGGTTGAGGGGAAAGGCTGTTTGTCGTATTGCAGTTTATAGTTTTTACAGAGGTATTATGAAATCCTGACTGGGGGATAGATGCTTTGTACTTCCAGTCGATCCAGATAAGTTTACTTAGAGGATAGCAATTATCAGGAGTTCTGTATTTTTGTTTTCTGTTCCTGAAACCCGGGCATCTTCCCCAACGGTTGTTTGGATCTGCACCGGGATCGTTACAAAGTTTTTTAAGCCAGAATCGTTTCTCATCAAGTGATAATGGCCTGTCTGAATGAATCCACACCTGATAATTATCCGGAGATGTCTCCACCGCCATTCTTCCCGGTTTCCATGTGCCGTTATGAAATTTATGATGCCGGTGTATATTTGTTATTGAAAGGTCATCAACCATAATATAATAAGGGGCAATCTGGGAAAGGGGCTGCATTAATATATGTCTGCCGCCGGCGTTTTCTGCTTTCAGGTATGAAATATTTTTATTTATGGGAGATGTGATCCACCTTCCGGCATCAAGGTCTAAAACTGCTATCTGCCATTGTGCACAAAAATAGTGATTCAATTTTTTAAAGATTGTCTTCATGGCTGCTCCTGTAATCTTGTGTTATTAGCTTTACAGCCGTTTATAATAAAGAGCTCACTTTTGGCAGAGTAACTGATACTCTTTTTATGTTCGCCAAAATCTCTGATTTTTTTAGGCACTGTAACGCAGTTGAGATCTGCCTCATGGCAGTTATATCAGGCAGCCCTTGCCTGATGGATTTTTAAAGCAAAAATATCATTGTTGATAATTTCGTTGAGAATTTCAGATGCAATATGCTCATTCATTGCTTTTTTTAATATTTTCATGGAAGGATGAAGATAAATTTCAGTACTTTTTGTTGAAGCATGCCCCATAATGGCTTTAAGCACAAAAATATCCTGGTTGCCTTCAATGGCATGGGTTGCAAATGCATGCCTTAAGCTGTGCGGTGTTACTTTTTTAATTGATAAATGCCCTGCTTTTTTTACTATTTTTTTGAAATTATCCTGGGCTGTCCTCACAGCAAGCCTGTTTCCTTTTTTTGAAATAAACAAAGCCTGAAGTGTTTCAGCATTGATGAGATGACCGCGGTAAATCATCCATTTGTTAATTATTTCAAGAAGATATTCTGTAAGGGGAAGAGCTCTTTTTTTACGTCCTTTTCCATGGATATGAAGTACTTTATTCTCATAATCGATATCTTCAATACTTATATTCAAGGCTTCACTGATGCGAAGCCCCAGGCTGTACAATAATGTGTAGAGGACAAAATCCCTGAAACCCAGGACACTGTCTTTATCTACAGAATTCAACAATTTTATAACTTCCTCCGGTGTGAGAGCCTCAATTGGTCCTGAATAGGGTTCCCGTGCCCTTGGCAGACTTTCAATAGGAAAAGCATCGGCACCTTTTACCTGACTGAAACGCAGATATTTGAAATAACTTCTTATGGAAGATTCCTTTCGGTTGATGGAACCTGCCTTGTTATCACGTTCTTTGCGCAGCCATCCAATAAAGTTCAGCATTTCATCGCCGGTAATTTTTTTTATATCATTGGTGTGGAGGTAATTGGAAAACAAATTCAGATCACGTTTGTTTGCCTCAACCCCTGATGGCTGGTGATTCAGAACATTTATCCGAAGATCGTGATAATCTTCGAGGTGAAGGTCAAAGTCGGATACTGAAATACATGCATTCATTTGCGGCCTCCGTGTCTGTATTTTACCGGGTTTGCAACATGATCTTGTATGAATTTCCTGGCAGTATCAACGCTGATATGCACATAAATTGTAGTTTCAGTTTCATCATCATGTCCGAGGATCTCTTTTATGTCCCTCATAACAACACCTGCTTCATACATATGTGTGGCAAAGGTATGCCGGAATGTCAGAGGACTGACTTTTTTGGTTATTCCAGCCTCATTGCTTCTCAGCCTGACAATTTCTGCAAGCCGGGACCGGCTCAGCCTGGCATGCTTTTGTTTCCTGGTTCCGTTTATGGATAAGGCATAAAAAAGCGGTGTATCCTGATCACCTTGTATCAATATCCGGTACCGTGTCATAAATTCAGTCATTTTATCAGGAAAAAATACCTGACGCTGCTTTCCGCCTTTGCCTTTTCTTACAATCAGGCAGCCTTCCCGAAGGTCTATATCATGCCGTTCAAGGGCACAGAGTTCACCGCTGCGAAGACCTGTTGACCATAATAATGCTATGATAGTGTAATCTCGTAAGCCAATAAGGCTATCTGTATTAATGGATTCCAGCAAAAGAAAACATTCTTTTATAGTCAGGTACTTTTTTTCTGCAGGAGGCTCACATATAAGTTCAGGAAGGGAGGCTGCGGGATTTAATTCAAGAGCTTTAAAATCCTGAAGCCACGCATATAATGTTCTTATTACGCACAGCTCTTTGGATATGGTGACATTTTTCACCCTGCCTTTTTCCTGGCGGAATGTAATAAAAGCAAGCAAATCCATTGGTGTTGCGTTAAGAAGTTTTTTATTTACTGCTGATGAATTTAAAAATTCCATCCATAGTTTGCAGATTCTCAAATGCTGTTTGATTGTCCTTTTTGCAAACCCACACATATTTTCAAGATAGCCAATGTATTCGTTCACGATATCATTCATAAGTTACTCCCTGTAAATTGATTGAAAACTCTGTCTGCCGGGACTGTTTTTTTATATTCTATCATAAAATCCGGATTTCAATCCGAATCGGCCTCATGACTGTTTTTTGTGTTGAACATATTGTCTATAGGATGCTCTCTCATGGTACCTTTAAAATGACGGGGACTCAGATGTGTATATATTTCTGTGGTGCAGAGCCGCTTATGCCCCATTAAGGCTTTTGCAGTAATTTTCCCATGTTTATCTGCCGCATGGGTGGCAAAAGTATGGCGCAGGCAATTACAGGTAAGAGGCTTTGACAGATCAGCATCTTTGCCGGTATCTTTTACAAGATGCTGAAGCAGAGTTGTTGACACTGTCCGTCCTCTTTTGTTGATAAATAAAGCATCTGATTCATCACTCCGGCTGGAAAAATAATTGGTCAGAATATTTACCATTGCAATGCTTAAAGCAGTTTTTTTCACCCAGCCGCCTTTTACCCGGACATTCATATAAAATTTGTTTAAATATATATCATGGAGTTTGATACTGGTAATTTCTTTGGGGCGAAGCCCTGTACTTGCCAAAAGACTGATAATGGCAAAGTCACGAGTGGTCTTGTTTTTTGCTGCATATTCAAGCAATTTGAGAAGTTCTGTTTCACTCAGATAATCAGGTAATTC
>WFQS01000279.1 GCA_015486915.1 Desulfobacteraceae bacterium | reverse complement strand
GGCTTGTTTTATGCCCATGTATTCATGGTGAGCATACTTTTTGCCTATATCCCGAACAGCAAACTCATGCACATGGGTGGAATTTTCTTAAGCCCCACGAGAAACATGGCAAACAATAACCGTGCTGTAAGGCATATCAACCCCTGGAATTATCCTGTAAAAGTTCATACATATGAAGAATACGAAGATGATTTCAGAGAAAAAATGATAGAAGCTGGGCTGCCAGTAGATAAGAAGGAGTAATAAATGGCTGATCAAATTAAACCTGATGAATTACTGGACAAGATAGATCATACCCCTGAAAGGGGAGACTGGATGCATACTGCTGTCCAGATAAGGCCCGGAATGTACTGCTATTCTGCAAATCCTGCAAGCCTTGAAACCATGGATATGCCAAATGTCAGGAAATGGGATCCACTTGAAGATGACTGGAAACTCCCTGAAAACTGGCAGGAGATAATTCACAACGGAATTAAGGAACGTCTTGAAAGATTCAGAACTTTCAAGGTGTTCATGGATATATGTGTAAGATGCGGAGCATGCGCTGATAAATGTCATTATTTTCTTGGTACGGGTGATCCTAAGAATATGCCGGTTTTAAGAGCCGAGCTTTTAAGATCTGTCTATAGAAATGACTTTACAACGGTTGGTAAGATATTAAGCTCCATTCCCGGTGGGAAAAAATTATACGGAAGCAGGCCGTTAACCCTGGATGTACTGAAAGAATGGTGGTACTATTTTTTCCAGTGCACGGAATGCAGGCGCTGTTCGGTTTTCTGCCCCTATGGAATAGACACGGCAGAAATCACCATCATGGGCAGGGAACTTTTAAATCTCCTTGGCTTAAATATAGACTGGATCGCAACACCCGTTGCAAATTGTAATAATACGGGAAATCATCTTGGTATCCAGCCCCATGCTTTAATGGGCATGATGGAATTTTTCACCGAAGATATTGAAGAAGTAACAGGTGTAAACTGTGCGCCCCAGTTCAATAAAAAAGGAGCTGATATCCTTTTTATCACACCTTCCGGTGATTATTTTGCAGATCCGGGAACCTATACATGTCAGGGGTATCTGATTTTATTTAAATATCTCAAGGAAAAATACGGACTTGATGTAACCTGGAGTACTTATGCTTCAGAAGGTGGTAATTTCGGTTCTTTCACATCATTTGAGGCTGCAAAACGCCTTAATGCAAAGATGTACCTTGAGGCAAAAAGACTTGGTGTAAAATGGATTCTCGGCGGTGAATGCGGGCATATGTGGCGTGTTGTCCACCAGTATATGGATACAATGAACGGACCTGCCGATTTTCTTGAAGAGCCTGTGAATCCCATTACAGGAACAAAATTTGAAAATGCAAAATCCACAAAAATGGTTCATATCGTCGAATTTACAGCAGATCTTATCAAACACGGCAAACTTGAATTGGACAAGAGCCGTAACGATAATATAGTCCTTACCTTTCATGATTCATGCAACCCTGCAAGGGGTATGGGAATGCTTGAAGAACCAAGGTATATAATAAATAATGTATGCAATCATTTTTATGAAATGCCTCCAAACACTATTCGTGAGCTGACATTCTGCTGCGGTAGCGGTGCAGGTCTTAATGCCGGTGAAAACATTGAACTGAGAATGGCAGGGGCGCTTCCAAGGGCTACTGCAGTAAAATATGTTCATGAAAAATTCGGCGTAAACATGCTTGGTGCAATCTGCGCCATTGACAGGGCTGCTTTGCCAACAGCCATGGAATACTGGGTACCCGAGGTTGGTGTTACAGGCCTGCATGAGCTTGTTGGAAATGCCTTAATCCTGCCTGGTGAGAAGAAAAGAACCGAGGATTTAAGATTTGAACCTTTGCCCGGTGTTGAGGAGGAAGATGATGAGTAAAAATGCGATCTTAACAGGCCTTGTAATTTTCATACTTGCAGTACTTCTGCCTTTCTGGGTAAATCTTGGAGGCACGACAGCTGCACCAAAGCCTGAAATTTCGGCAAGAGCCAAGGCAGCAGGAAGATGCATCCTTGACAAATATGACATGAGAGCAGATCACATGGAACTTCTCGGTAAATGGAGGAACTCCGTTGTAAGACACTCTGACAGGCTTTACAAAACCGCCGATGGAAAGGTTTTTACAATGAGCCTTTCAACTGGTAAAAATTCCTGCCTTGGATGCCATGAAGGCAAAGAAAAATTTTGTGATAAATGTCATAATTATGCCAATGTGGCACCCTATTGCTGGGAATGCCACACAACTCCAAAGGAGATAAACCAATGAAAAAAAGCAGAAGAAATTTTCTCAAAGCAGCAGGAGTAACTGCGTTGAGCATTGGGGCAGCTCCGGCAATAAAAGCTGTTGCAGCAGCAGAGTCCCACACTGCACCCCATGCCGTTGAAATAAAAAGAAAGGAAGCTCTTAAAGCGAAACGGTGGGGCATGGTGATTGATGCCAGAAAATTAAATGATGAAATAGCCGATAAAATTGTCAAAGCATGCCGTTATGCCCATAATATCCCGGACTTCCACCATGAACCGGATAAAAAGAAATATCCGGATCTCAAGCCTGTAAAATTTAACCAGGAAATAAAATGGATCTGGAAAGAGGAATTTGAGCATGCCTTTCCCGATAAAGAAACCGATTTTCTTGCAGAAAAATTCAAAAACCTTTCTTTTCTTGTAACCTGTAACCAATGCAAACATCCACCCTGTGTTCAGGCGTGTCCTACCCAGGCCACATTTAAAAGAGAAGACGGGATTGTAATGATGGATTTTCACCGCTGTATAGGTTGCAGATTCTGCATGGCGGCATGTCCGTTTGGTTCAAGAAGTTTTAATTTCAGGGATCCAAGACCTTTTATTGAAAAAATCAATCCTGACTATCCCACGCGTACAAGGGGTGTTGTGGAAAAATGCGACTTTTGCGCTGAACGTCTTGCAAAGGGAGAGCTTCCTGCATGTGTTGAAATCTCAGAAGGTGTAATAACGGTCGGGGATCTTGAAAATCCTGATTCTGAAATCAGAAAGCTCATAGATTCAAATTTTACAATTAAACGTAAACAGGAACTTGGTACAGATCCTTCTGTTTACTATATCATGTAGGAGGAGGAAGCGACTATGCTTGAAATAGCTCTTAAGGGAAGCAAAAAATACTGGGTATGGGTCATTCTCCTGCTTGCTGCAATGGCAGTGGGCGCTGGTGCCTATATTGACCAGTTTACGCACGGTCTTACCATTACCGGTATGAGCCGGGACGTATCATGGGGGTTTTACATAGCAAATTTTACATATCTTGTCGGTGTTGCTGCAGGAGGCGTAATGGTTGCCATCCCATGTTATCTGCACGATTATAAAAAATTTCACAGGATAACTGTTCTTGGTGAATTCCTTGCAATTGCAGCTCTTGTAATGTGTCTGCTTTTTATTGTTGTGGATTTAGGCCAGCCCATTCGCCTGTTTAATGTGCTGCTTCATCCAACACCGCATTCCATGCTGTTCTGGGATATGTGTGTACTGAACGGATACCTATTTTTAAACATTATTATCGGATGGAATGTTCTTGAATCGGAAAGAAATCAGGTGCCGCATCCGAAATGGGTCACACCTCTTATCTATATTTCCATTCCATTTGCAATTGGTATTCACACGGTAACAGCATATTTATACTGCGGCCTTCCAGGCAGGGAATACTGGCTTTCTGCAATACTTGCGCCAAGATTTCTTGCATCAGCCTTTGCAGCAGGGCCCGCATGTCTGATTCTGCTTTGCTATATCGTAAAAAAAGTATCAAAATTTGATCCCGGCTGGGAAGCGATGCAGACTTTGACAAAAATAATATGCTATGCACTGACAACAAATGTTTTTTTCTTTTTGTGCGAAGTGTTTAAAGCATATTACAGCAATATCCCGGGTGATAAATCCCATTTTAATTATCTGTTTTTCGGTATCAACGGACACAATGGAATGGTGCCCTGGATGTGGACTTCCATAATATGCATGTTCATAGGTATCTTCCTTCTTATAGTTCCTGCATTGAGAAGTAATAAGACACTTCTTCCCTTTACCTGTATAATAGTAATTATAGGTACATGGATAGATAAGAGTCTTGGTATGATTTCGGGTGGTTTTGTTCCTTCACTTCTCGATCATGTTACAGAATACAGTCCGACAGGAGAAGAGCTTGTCGTCACCCTGGGTGTATATGCCACAGGGCTTCTCGTTTTAACAATTCTCTACAAGCTTGCAACAACTGTAAAGGAAGAGGTAAGAGGATAGTATGCTTACGTGTACTTCGCAACTCAAGTGTACTTGATTAGGATCGGAGATGAAATAAGTTGAACAGAAATAGCGCAGAATTCCGGCCCATGTACAAGGCGCATTAAAGGTTGCATACTCAACGTATTCGGCCTTTGATGCAACGAAGTAGATGGGCCGGAAGACAAGCAATC
>WFQS01000278.1 GCA_015486915.1 Desulfobacteraceae bacterium | reverse complement strand
TTTCCCTGTTCTTCAAGCCAGCAAGGATCGATATTGGCAATGGTTCTTGCAAAAACCTGACTTGTCTCGACAAACTCACCTGCAAATATCCATGTTCCCGCCTTTCCAAAAAGACCGGAGCCCGGAAAAACGACAACTTTCTGTCCCTTGGCTGCATTAAAGATGTTTTTTTCCTTTTTTCTTGCAATATTGGCAAGATAACCGCATAAAAACGCCTTGTGAAGTGCCGTGTAAAAAGCCCCCCCGATTTCATACTGTTTTGCTTTAAGTCCCTTTGTCCCCTTTGGAAAAGGCAGCTTTTTTTCACCATTGATTCCATGTTCTTTTAAAATTAGTCTTATCTGTCTTTGTATATCCTGCCATTCACGCATGCGCTTAAACGAAAGAAAATTGTCACTGCAGAATTTTTTTAGTTTTGACCTTGTTTTTAAGTATCCTTCCGCCCTTTTATACGCCTTCCATATATTTAAAAATGTGATGAAATCAGAAGAAGGATCATCAAAAGCCCTGTGTTTTTCATCGGCCTTTCCGGCATGTTCCCTGGGTCGCTGTCTTGGGTCTGCAATTGATAAAGCTGAAACAATTATTATAGTTTGTTCAAGGCATCCGGCACGTTCCGCTTCAATAAGAATCCTCGATAATTTCGGGTCAACTGGAATCCCTGCCATTATTTTCCCGTTTGAAGTTAAAACGTATCTTGTTTTACCGGTTAAGATAGTTTTTTTGCGCTGCTGTCCTGTGTGTTTTCCATACTGTACTGCAGAATTTTTATTCTGCCCTTTGTCAATTTTATTCTTTTCCTGAAATGGTTTAATTTTTTTAATTGCACCAAGCTCAAGTAAAGTATCAAAGCCGTCTTTTATGCTTTTGTGAGAAGGCGCATCAATAAAGGGAAAAGATGCAACATCCCCGAGATTAAGGGAGATCATCCTTAAAATAACCTCTGCAAGATTACTCCTTAAAATTTCAGGCGGGGTGAAAAGAGGCCTTGCACCATAATCATCTTCATCAAAGAGTCTTATACAGATACCGTTTTCGACCCGCCCGCATCTTCCCTTTCTCTGGTCTGCACTGCTCTGTGAAATTGATTTTACAGGAAGAGCTGTTGTTCTTGTTCTTGGTGAATAATGAGGAATTCTTGCAAGACCTGAATCTATGACATACCTTATTCCGGGAATTGTAAGGGAGGTTTCAGCAACATTTGTGGATACAACTATCTTTCGACCCGGTCCCGATGAAAAAACCCTTGACTGCTCTTTTGCTGAAAGCCTTGCAAAAAGAGGAAGCACACTGACACCCTTATAATCCCTGCCCCGGATAAGCTCTATTGTATCAAAAATATCCTGTTCAGTGGGCATGAATATAAGGATATCACCGTACCGGGATTCTCTGCAGACAAGATCCACGGCTTCGGCTGCAGCTTCAACATATCCCTGGTCGTCATTTACACTCCGGATTTTAGAAGATCCCTGCGGGCTTGAAGTCAGAGATACAGACTCTTCTGGCTCTGCTGATTGACCAGGTGATGCATACCTTAGTTCAACGGGGTACATCCTTCCCGAGACCTCAATAACAGGAGCCATGTTAAAGGCCGATGAAAATTTTTCAGTGTCAATGGTGGCAGAGGTTATAATGAGTTTTAAATCACTGCGTTTTTTTACAAGTCCCCTTAAAATACCGAGGATAAAATCGATGTTAAGGCTCCGCTCATGGGCTTCATCAACAATAATTGTATCGTATTCATTAAGATACGGGTCATTCTGGGTTTCGGCAAGCAGGATTCCATCTGTCATGATTTTAATGAAAGGATCTCCGAGAAATCTCTTGTCAAACCTGATTTTATAGCCCACTGAACCGCCGATCTCTTCCTTTAATTCATATGCAATGCGCATGGCAACATTTACAGCTGCAATTCTTCTCGGCTGGGTACAGCCTATTTTCCCGGCAACTCCCCTGCCCGCCTCAATGCAGAATTTTGGAATCTGAGTTGTCTTGCCGGAACCTGTTGCACCCGAAATAATTACAACTCTGTTTTTTTTTATGGCATCAATTATCTGTGATTTTTTTTCTACAATGGGAAGGTCAGTGTTATATGTTATGTCAGGAGAATGTTTAAGCCTTGCCTTTTTCTTTAAAAGAGATTTTTTCACCCTGTTCTGTAGTACTTCAAGCCTTTTCAGGTACCTTAAAGGATCCGAACCTCCTTTAATATTCTCTTGCACCATGTTTTTTTTGGTAAGATCCTCTCCGGCTGATGATTTTTTTTTCAGAACTGCTGTTTTTTTAAATATATCCTTTTTTAGTCTGCGCACCTCCCTTATGAAAACTGGTCTGTCAACACACATCACCCTGCTGATATCTTTTTCTATTTGTTTTATTCTTTTTCTCATTACCTGCAGACAGATTTCACATTCTCAATGAATCTCTTTACTTTTTCAAGATCCTTGATGCCGTGGGAAATCTCAACCCCCGAACTAACGTCCACTGCATCTGGCAATGCTGATTTTATCGCAGTTTTTACATTTTCAGGGGTCAATCCCCCTGCAAGGATAAGGGCATGATCTGTTTTTACCTGTCTTGCCATTCCCCAGTCCCATTTTTCAGCATTCCCTCCCGGAAGGACTCCCCTGCCGTATTCCACAAGAAAAGCAGAAGCATTGT
>WFQS01000277.1 GCA_015486915.1 Desulfobacteraceae bacterium | reverse complement strand
CAAAAAATAATTTACGCATCCTGTTTGCCCTTTTGCCCGTTTTCTCTGTTGTGATAACAGGCACATAGTTCGACTATGCACCTGTCATCACGCCTTGAAAACGAACAAAAGTACTGCACGATATACGTATATTATTTTCTTCCAGTTCCCTTAACGGTTAACAAAAATGAAAAAAGTTTAAAAATGAATAATCCATCTTCGGAAAAAATTCCTTTTTTTCATGATCCTGAAAAACTTGGTATTCTCTACCAGTTTGCTGCACTGGTAATTATTGCACTTATCGGTTTTTTTATCATTCATAACACACTTGCCAATTTAGACAGACAGCATATCTCCACGGGATTTGGTTTTTTGAAACACGAGGCTTCCTTTAATATAGGAGAATCCCTTATACCCTATTCTGCTTCCAGTACATATGGAAGGGCCCTTGTCGTTGGCGTGGTAAACACCCTGCTGGTCTCTTTTGTTGGTATTATTTTAACACTTCTTCTCGGAACTTTTATAGGAATTGCACGTCTTTCATCCAACTGGCTTGTGTCGAAACTTGCGGGAATTTATATTGAAGTGTTTCAGGATATACCTGTTCTTATTCAGCTTATTTTCTGGTATTCACTTTTCTATGAAATACTTCCCTCCCCAAGAAAAGCTTTAAGCCCCTTTAAAGGCTTGTTTCTGAGTAACCGCGGCTGTGTATTTGCGATCCCCAAATGGAATCATGGGTTCACCTTTGCAACTATTGCTTTTTTTATTGCATTGGCAATTATATTTTTTGTCCGCAGATGGGCAGGGAAACGTCAGGCAGACACAGGAGAGATTTTCCCTTTAATCAGATTCTCTCTTTGTATAGTTGTTGGACTTCCTGTTGTTGCATGGGTGGTTGCAGGGGCCCCTTTTGAGATGAGTATACCTGTCCTTTCGGGTTTCAATTTCAAGGGAGGGTTAAATATCAGTCCGGAATTTACATCTCTGCTGCTTGGACTTGTGTTGTACACAGCGGCCTTTGTTGCAGAAGTTGTCAGGGCTGGAATACAGTCCGTCAGTAAGGGACAGACTGAAGCCGCAATTTCCATAGGACTTAAACCGAGTCGTATTCTTAACCTTGTTATACTGCCCCAGGCCATGAGGGTGATTGTGCCTCCTTTGACAAGTCAGATGCTGAATCTCGCAAAAAACAGTTCTCTTGCCGTTGCCATTGGCTATCCTGATTTTGTGTCTGTATGCGGTACAACAATTAACCAGACTGGCCAGGCAATTGAAGGAATTGTTCTTATTATGCTTGTCTATCTTTGTTTCAGTTTGTCAACATCGGCATTTATGAACTGGTATAATAAAAAAATTGCGCTTGTGGAAAGATAGTGAATACTATGAATAATAATGAGAATAAAGACGAAATGAAACCACCTGTTACCCATACAGGAGTTGTGGGATGGATGAAATCCAATTTGTTTAACTCTAAGCTGAATACCTTTTTAACCCTGCTTGTTGTTTATATGATGTGGATCATTATTCCTCCCTTTATCAAATGGGCGTTTATTAACAGCCTGTGGTCATCAACCGGTGCACAGTGTCATGCCGTTGAAGGTGCATGCTGGTCCGTTATCCCTGCAAATTTAAGATTTATCCTTTTTGGTTTTTTCCCCCATGATCTCCAGTGGCGCCCACTTGTAGCCATGATTTTATTGTTTATTCTTTTTTTCTACAGTCAAAACAGAGACCATTGGAAAAAATCACTGATTTATATGTGGATAGCAGGTCTTGTCATCATGGGTATTCTAATGAAGGGAGGTATCTTTGGTTTAAAATCAGTGGACAGTACACAGTGGGGAGGATTGCCGTTAACCCTTCTGCTTTCCTTCTTCGGTCTCACTGCTGCTTATCCTTTAGGTATTATACTGGCTCTCGGACGACAGTCCAGACTTCCCATCATTAAATCGGCATCTATTGTTTATATTGAGCTTGTTCGTGGCGTGCCCCTGATCAGTCTTTTGTTTCTGTCATCGGTTGTGTTCCCGCTTTTTCTTCCCGAAGGGGTGTCGGTAAACGCAATTATAAGGGCGCAGGTGGCCATTATTCTTTTTACGGCAGCCTATATTGCAGAGGTTGTCAGGGGCGGACTCCAGGGGATGGCCACAGGGCAGTATGAAGCTGCCGAGTCATTAGGGTTGAATTATTACCAGACCATGAGGCTTGTGATTCTTCCACAGGCTTTAAAAATTGTTATACCACCAACGGTGAGTATATTGATATCCGCATTTAAGGATACTTCCCTTGTTGCAATTATTGGTTTGTATGATCTTTTAAAGACCACCCAGTCATCCCTTTCAGATCCAAAATGGATGGGGTTTTCAGCAGAAGCATACATTTTTGTTTCCCTGATATATTTTGTCTGCTGTTTCTTTATGTCAAATTACAGCAGACGTCTTGAAAGAGAACTGGACACGGGACTTTAGAGACGCAAAATTTTGCGTCTCTACCCTGTAATAAAAAACAAGAAATTCAGGTAGGCACATGGGTTGCGGGCATCGCTCGCTTTAGGATTTACAATGCTTTTTTTATATGAAAAAAATGGAAATACATATGAGCGAAATTCAAACGGAAAATAACGTAATAAAAGATGGAATAGAGAATGAAGAGCCACCGCTTATTATCATTGAGAATATGCATAAATGGTACGGAGAATTTCATGTACTCCAGGATATCAATCTTGTTGTAAGACTAAAGGAACGTATCGTTATATGCGGGCCGTCAGGGTCCGGAAAATCAACCCTGATAAGGTGCATTAACCGGCTTGAGGAACACCAGAAAGGGAAAATAGTGGTTAACGGCGTTGAACTTACAAATGACCTGAAAAATATTGAAAAGATCCGTACGGAAGTTGGCATGGTTTTTCAGCATTTCAACCTTTTTCCCCACCTTACAATCCTTGACAACCTCACTCTCGGTCCCATATGGGTGAGGAAAACACCAAAAAAAGAAGCTGAAGAAACTGCAATGTACTACCTTGAAAAGGTACGTATAGCAGAGCAGGCCAATAAATTTCCGGGTCAGCTTTCAGGCGGTCAGCAACAGAGGGTCGCAATTGCAAGAAGCCTGTGTATGAAACCCAACATAATGCTTTTTGACGAGCCCACATCAGCCCTTGACCCTGAAATGGTTAAAGAGGTCCTTGATGCAATGATAAGTCTTGCAAACGAGGGGATGACCATGATTGTTGTCAGTCATGAAATGGGGTTTGCAAAAAGTGTGGCTCACAGGGTTCTTTTCATGGATTACGGCCAGATTGTGGAGGAAAATACCCCGGATGAATTTTTTAATAATCCCCAGCATGACCGGACCAAATTATTTTTAAGTCAGATACTTGATTAATCGGGATTTTATGCCAGAACAGTTTATAATCCTTGCATTGTGCCTTATCCTGTCAGCTTTTTTTTCTTCAGCAGAAACCGCTCTTTTCTCCATAAGCAAGGTAAAGGCTCTGCATCTTGCCAAGGAAGGCAGGCGGACTGACAGGCTTATACATGCAATGAAGGAAGATTCCAATAAGCTTCTCACCACGATACTCATTGGAAATAATTTTGTTAATATCGGGGCCTCATCCATTGCAACTGTTATTTCCATGGGATATTTTCATTCCAATGCCGTTGGAATTGCAACTGGCATCATGACCCTTCTCATCCTTGTTTTTGGCGAAATATTTCCCAAATCATTTGCCGCCCATAATAATGTCCTTGTTGCGCGTGTTGTAATTTTCCCCCTTTTCTGGATGTCAAAGCTTTTCATGCCTTTAACATTTGTTCTAAATTTTATTCCGGGAATTATCGGCACCCTTGGCGGTGCTCCTGCCGTTACTGAAGATGAGCTAATGACCATGGTGGAAGTTGTTGAAGAGGAAGGAGAAATCAAGGAAGAGGAGATGGAGTTTATCTCCAATATATTTGAATTTGATGATACAAGTGCGTCCGAGGTCATGACACCAAGGACAGACATGTTTGTCATTGACATCAATGATGAACCGGATATTAAATCCATTCTTAAATCCGGATTTACAAGAATCCCCGTCATTGACGGCACCATTGATAAAATTGTGGGGATATTGAACATCAAGGATCTTTTTTCTCAATTTCATCAATTGTGCGGTTCAGGTTCACCGGTTAAAGTTAATGTAAAAGATATAATGAGAGAACCATATTTTCTTCCTGAATCAAAAAAACTTGATTCCATTCTCCATGAGTTCAAGCGCATGAAAAGTCATATGAGCATTGTCATTGATGAGCATGGAGGAGTGTCAGGCATTGTCACCCTCGAGGATATTCTCGAAGAAATTGTAGGGGAAATCATCGATGAAACAGACAGAATAGACCCCCATATTGTAAGATTAAAGGGTGATAAATGGATTGTACTTGGAAAAACCGAGATTGATGAGATCAATAAAACTCTAAAGACAGATATACCGGAATCAAATGAATATGACACTTTTTCAGGTTATATACTTGAAAAAACAGGAAAAATCCCTGAAACAGGGGAAATAGTAAAACTTGATAATTACACGGCAACCGTTAAAGAGCGTGACGGGAACAGGATCAAAACCTTCATTTTTAAAAAAACATAGAAAAGCCTGGAGTGAACGACTTGCCAGAAGACTATTCAGAAAATTGACCATCAAGTATGATTTCAGATGAACATTTTTAAGGTGAGATATCGGACGTATGGCAGTATATTCATAATTATGGTGGAATGGATGCATAAATTTACAAAAGGGGTAAAACCATTGTCGGACACTAAAAATGCGTGGGCCAATTCCAGTCAAGTTACCCGGGGCCAGCAAAGAGGCAGGGAACAAAAAAACATACTTAAAATCGGAAAATATAATCATCTGATTGTTGAAAGCAGGTCTGATTTTGGTCTGTATTTAAGTTCTGATCGGGGAAGAATTCTGCTTCCCAACAAATATGTTCCCAACGATTTAAATATTGGTGATTTTCTTGAAGCATTTGTGTACACAGACTCAGAGGATCGTCTAATTGCCACCACACTGACCCCTTTCGGTATTGTTGGCGATTTTGTTTTTCTAAAAGCAAAAGATGTAACTTCGTTTGGAACATTTATGGAGTGGGGACTTGAAAAAGACCTGCTGGTGCCCAAAAATGCACAGCAGGACGTCATGTCGCCCGGGAAAAAATACCTGACAAAGATCTGTCTGGATCAAAAGACACAACGGGTGTACGGAACAACTCAAATAGCTGTGAATTGCGATCAGAATATCAATACCCTTAAAGTGGGTCAGCCTGTCGATCTTATGATCCATTCCATTACTAAAATCGGGATCATGGCCGTAATCGAAAACCGATATTACGGGATGTTGTATCTCAATGAAACCTACCAGGATCTGTCGATTGGTGATACGTGTACCGGCTATATCATGCGGCTTCGTGAAGATAAAAAAATTGATCTGACCCTGAAAAAACCGGGGTATGAATCTGTAAAAGAGTCCGCCCGGAAAATTGTAACCATTTTAAAAAAAGCCGGGGGGTTTATACCCTGTTATGATAAAAGCTCCCCCGAAGATATCAAAAAATTTTTTTCCATGAGTAAAAAAGAATTTAAAAAAGCGGTGGGAAGATTGTATAAAAAGGGCGTTTTAGAATTTAAAAAAGACGGGATCAGCCTGAAAAAATGAATAAAAAAGCTTGACTTGATGGAATAATTTTTATAGTCCAATTGAAAGTATTTTATCAATGTACTATAATTATAAATATCGGATTTTTTAAAGGGTTAAAAAAACAGTGACCGCCTTACCAGCAGACAGATATTTTTTTTATTTCGGGTATTATTTTAATACCGGTCTGCCTGTGGTGCGCTGAACAACCGATACAATAACAATAAAAAGCGAAAAAGCCGCAGCAGACCAAAAAGGTCTTCTGCGGCTTTTGTGTTTTTAAGTAAATTTTACGGGATTAGACATGAAATCAGATAAAGACAAAGTAAAACTTGAGCAGCACCTTACCACCCTGCGCCAAAGCATTGATGAAATCGATACTGATATTGTACGGCTGATAAACAAGAGACTTGGAATAGGGAAAAAAATTGGTGAGATTAAGGAGAAAAAAGGAACCGAAGTCCTTGATAAAAATCGTGAAAAAAAAATTATGCAGAGACTCATGGATATTAATACCGGTCCTGCAGACGATGATGTATTGAAATATATATTCAGCGTTATAATGACTGCCACAAAACAGATACAGAAATCCAACAGAATATCATATCTCGGACCCGAGGCGAGTTATACCCATATTGCAGCACTGCACTATTTCAGGCATTCGGGAAATTTTATTGAGCAGCCCGGCCTTGTGGATATTTTCAGGGATGTGGAGAAAAAGGAAAGTCATTTTGGAGTTGTGCCGGTGGAAAATTCCATTGAAGGCGCAGTAAACCACACCCTTGATCTTTTCTGTGAATTTAATGTAGAAATTGCAGGGGAACATTACGAGCACATCTACCATGATCTTCTTTCTTTATCAGGGGAGAAAAAGGATGTGAAAACTATTTATTCACACCCCCAGGCACTTGCCCAGTGCCGCAGGTGGATAAGAAAAAAATTTTCAGATGTTAAAATAATAGAGACAAGCAGTACATCACAGGCCGCACGTCTCGCATCTGAAGACAGGTCTTTTGCAGCCATTGCAAGCAACAGGGCAGCCCATCTTTACGGCCTCCAGGTCGTGGAGACAAGAATAGAGGATCATTCCGACAACATTACAAGGTTTCTTATACTTGGCAGGGGAAAACACCGGGATGCCGGAATTAACAGGAACCATGAAAACTTAAATGATAATAATGGAACATACCAAAGCGAAGATGTAAATGGCAAAAGTTATGTAGATGATAGGAACAGCCTGAAGTATCAGAACAGTTTTGACGAATCGGAAAAATACAAAACTTCTCTGATGTTTGCAACTTCCCATGTCCCGGGTGCCCTTTTCAAAGTTCTTGAGTGTGTGAACAGGGCAGGACTTAACATGGTAAAACTTGAATCACGACCCACAAAAAATCAAAACTGGACTTATTATTTTTTCATGGATCTTGAGGGGCATATAAAGTATAAAAATGTTATGGATACCATTAATGAAATGGAAAAGAATTCCCTTTTTCTGAAAGTACTCGGGTCCTATGCTGTTTTTAAATAACGGCCATGAGGCCGATCTGAAGACTCTCAGACAGCCTCTAAGAATCGAAGATTCTGACAAAACATGGGCCACAGGCGCGGAGCCAACTCTCACTCCGAAAGGAAATTTATCGGAGTTTCATATAAAAAAAATGCCATGATTCCTGTAAAAATTGTGAAATTCAGTACAGGTTCAAGAAATACAGGAAATACGATAAATTCTATTGAGGAGGACTTTTTGGAACAATCTGCAGCTTTATCTGATACAGATGATGTTGAAAAGAAACACCCTGTACCAAACAGGAATGCACTTGCCCTTGACCGTACGGTTCTCGCCAATGAGAGGACATATCAGGCATGGCTAAGGACAGGAATGGCGGCCTTTGGGGCAGGACTTGGGATCGTTAAATTCCTGAAGGGGTACATGCCTTCACTGATCATTATAATAATTGCGAGTCTTCTTATCCTGTTAAGTGCAGTTGCATTTTTACAGGCCGCCTGGAGATACTGTAATTTAAATGTACATACGGCACACCTTGACGTTAATACCATGCCGACATGGAAAGTTAAAATTTTCAGCGCGGTTCTGGCCGGGTGTTCAATTCTTGCTCTCATAGGCCTGCTTATAACAGCCATAAATTAAAAACATCCTCCATGGTATTATGGGCTATGATCTGTAAGCTTTTTTAAAAAAAACACAAAGAAAACTACACCACCAATATAATATGTCGTTAACCGGAAAAGTTACAAACCAGGGAGGTTATCATGGATACACGTATTAAAACAATTATTGCAAGGCAGATTCTTGACTCGCGGGGCAATCCCACGGTTGAAGCGGAATGTTCGCTTCAGTCCGGAACCACAGCCCGGGCATCTGTCCCGTCCGGAGCTTCCACGGGAAGTCATGAGGCCATGGAATTGCGCGATGGGAATAAACACTATTTTTCGGGTAAAAGCGTACTTAAAGCTGTAAAAAATGTCAACGGGCCCATTGCAGAAAAACTTTCAGGAATGAATGCCGATAGTCAGGGTGATGTTGATGCAGCCATGATTCGTCTCGACGGCACTTATAATAAAGCAAACTTAGGGGCAAATGCAATCCTTGCCGTATCCCTTGCCGTTGCCAGGGCAGCCGCCATGGCAGCAGAATTGCCCCTTTTTCATTATCTTGGCGGCGTAAATGCCACACGCTTACCAGTACCCATGATGAATATTTTAAATGGCGGGGTTCATGCCAGCTGGCAGGGAGCTGATTTCCAGGAATATATGATAGTGCCCTATGGAGCGGATAATGTCAGACAGGCAGTTGAATGGGGTGTGGAAATCTATCAGGCCCTGAAGTATGAACTGAAATCAAAGGGGCACCACACAGGTGTGGGCGATGAAGGGGGCTTTGCTCCTGAAGTGAAATCAAATGAAGAGCCGCTTGAATATATCATGAATGCCATAACTGAAGTTGGCCTTATACCGGGCGGAGATGTGGGTATCGCAGTTGACCCTGCATCAACTGAATTCTTTAAGGATGGTACCTACCACCTTCATACGGAAAATCGGGAATTGACTTCAGAGGAGATGGTGGAATATCATGCTGCACTCGTCAACAGGTATCCCTACATAGTCCTCGAGGATGGCCTTGCCGAAGATGACTGGGAGGGTTGGAAAATTCTCAACGAACGTATCGGCAACGCTATCGAACTGGTGGGAGATGATATCTTTGTCACCGATGTCAAGCGCATTGAAAAGGGGATCCACGAAAATATAGCCAGCGGAGTCCTCATCAAACTTAACCAGATCGGCACATTGACGGAAACCATGGCAGCGGTGCGTATGGCGAAGTTGGCTGGATGGGGAGCCATGATTTCCCACCGCAGCGGCGAAACCGTTGACAATTTTATAGCGGATATGGCCGTCGCCCTGGATACCGGCCATCTAAAAACAGGAGCACCTGCAAGGGGGGAGCGGGTGGAGAAATACAACCAGCTGATGCGTATTGAAGAACACCTCGGTATGGTGGCGACCTATGCAGGTAAAAATGCCTTTTCACGACCGGTGCGGTCGCTTTGATAAAAAAGTTGTGAGGCACCGTAACGCAGTTCAGATTGACCTCATGGCCGTTATAAAAAATATTATTTTGGAACCTAACCTGGACAAACCAGAACAAAAACAAATTTTTTAATTCTTTTGCCCAAAAAACAAGAAAATAAGAATTAAGGAACTATTGCTTATTTTATTCACAATCGTTTCATATTTAGCGTTTTATCCGCACTACGCTTATATTCAAACCGTTGTGGTGCATTAGAGAGAATGCAACAAATATGCAATGGAAATCGTCAAAAATATTTACTTTTGTTAAAGTATGAACAAAAGGTGTTGGATTAATGGAAAACAATGAACAAAATATCATTATTTATCAAAATGCTGATGGCAATATTAGGTTAGATGTCCATTTGCAAGATGATAGCGTTTGGGTTACCCAAGAGCAAATGGCTCAACTATTTGGCAAAGCAAAATCAACTATAAATGAGCATATCAATAACATTTACAAGGAAGGAGAGTTAGAAAAAGCACTAACAACACAGAAATTCGGAAATTCCGAATTTCAGCAAAAAGCACCATTGTTTTATAATCTTGATGTTATTATTTCGGTTGGTTACAGGGTAAAATCACCCCAGGGCACACAGTTTCGTATTTGGGCGACAAAACGCATACACGAATACATTGTAAAAGGCTTTACAATGGATGATGAGCGGTTGAAACAAGAAGGTGCAAGAAGCAGATATTTTGAAGAACTTTTACAAAGAGTTCGTGATATTCGTAGTAGTGAACGCAATTTCTACCAGAAAGTAACCGATATTTACGCAACAAGCATTGACTATAAAAAAGATGATACCCTTACAAAACAATTTTTTGCTACCGTACAAAACAAAATGCACTTTGCCATACACGGACAAACGGCAGCCGAAATGATACACAACCGCTCAAATGTTGACAAACCATTTATTGGTCTTACAAATTACAAAGGCAACTACATTACTCAACGAGATGTAAGTATTGCAAAAAATTACCTTACTGAAGATGAACTAAAACAGCTCAACCTCATTGTTTCAATGTATTTGGATTTTGCAGAACTGCAAGCCACTAAGGCAGGTTAATGAAAATGCAGGATTGGATAGACAAATTAGATGATTTTTTGAAAATAAGTGAAAAGAAACTTCTTAAAAATGCTGGAAAAATAAGCCATAAACAGGCAATCGAAAAAGCAAAAAAAGAATACGAAAAATATCGTAAAGCAGAAAACAAAAAATATATTTCCGACTTTGACCGCGAAATGAAAAAATTGGAAAACAAGGTTAAAAGGAAAGAATAACGACACCACAACACAGGCTCATAGTGCATACCGTAATTAGTTGTAAATACGACATTTAAGCGTTAAATGAAGATGCCGGTTAATAGAAAAATATAACTTTGAAACTGCGGTACGCACCATAGCCCAACCGTTGGTGTGCATTTTGGAAAAGAAAAAACAGAAAACCATTACTAATCCAAAATAAATGCTTACCTTTGCCGTTAGTAATGAGTTAAGATATTATGATAATTTCATTTGGCACGAAAGAAACCGAGAAAATCTGGAATGGAGAACGAGTAAAAAAGATTCCAATTGAGATTCAAAAAATCGGGAGGAGAAAATTAAGGATGTTAAATAACTCACAGAACTTAATTGATTTAAAAATTCCACCTTCAAACAGACTTGAGAAGTTAGCAGGAAAACTAAAAGAATATCAGAGCATAAGAATAAATGATCAATGGCGAATTGTTTTCATTTGGAAAAACAATAATTCACATCAAGTAAAAATAATGGACTATCATAAATAATTTAAAAAATGGAACGATTAGACAACATACATCCAGGAGAAATATTAATGGAAGAATTTTTAAAACCTATGCAAATATCAGCTTATAGACTTTCAAAAGATATTGGTATCCCTCAAACAAGAATATCACAAATAATAAAAGGCAATAGGAGAATAACAGCAGACACAGCGTTACGCTTAAGCTCATATTTTGGGAATTCTGCTAAATTTTGGCTTGGATTACAAAATGATTATGACATTGAGCATGAAAGGTTAAAAAAGATTGAAATATTTAGAAAGATAAGAAACTCAAGAAAAAATGCACACCAACACGCAATATAAAAAATTGGGCGAATAGTGCTAAATATGAACATTCTAACATCAAATAAACAGTATGGTAAATTGAAAGTTTGGAGTTTCAAAATGCCCAACTTTTCATATTGCCAAACCGTTACCTGCAATATAAAAATGATATTTGCGTTTCTAAAATATACCAATATTTAAAATATACCAAAATTTGCTGCATGATAAAACAACTACTTTTTATTTATCAATGAAATTTATAAATATGAAAAATGCGGTTTTATTAACATCAATGCTATTATGCTCTATTATCGTATTTTCACAAACAGAAAATAGTAACAATGATAGCAAATTCAGGTTTGGATTCAATCTTGGTGCAAATTATTCAAATCTACAATCAAAAGAAACTCTTCCAAATAATTCCAAAATCTCGAATGGTATTGGATTTAGTTTAGGAGTGTTTATGGACTATTCAATCTCAAAGAACTTTTTGTTTTCACCAAAAACTGAATTATCATTTTATAATAGTAGTGTGGAAT
>WFQS01000276.1 GCA_015486915.1 Desulfobacteraceae bacterium | reverse complement strand
CCGATCAGGTTGCAAAGGGTTGATTTTCCGGAACCTGACGGTCCCCAAAGGGCAACAAATTCCCCCTGATTAATTGTAAGATTGATATCCTCAAGAGCGGTGACGGCGGTTTCACCTGAAGAATAAATACGTTGAACCTTTTCAAGGATAACAAGCGGCATGATTCAGGCCATTGAAAAATGTTTTTGAAAACAGTCGTCACTGATTGTCGATATTGATGGCGCAAGCATGCACCAGAAATCGAGAATCTCAACAATTTCCATGAATTTATCCCGGGCAGGTACCGCAGGAAGTTTAAGGAGTATGGTTTTAGCCTGTTCAACATATTGGTGCCCCAGCTGCTGGGCGTATTCCAATGCCCCGCATTTTCTGTAGATATCGATTACCATTACCGCCTGTTGGGAAGTTATGGAACTATTACCAATAAGATCCCTCAACCATGCAGATTCTTCTGTACCTGCTTTTTGTAATGCCCGGATCAGCATCAAGGTGGCTTTTCCCTCTTTAATATCATTCATGATCGACTTGCTGGCCTTTTCTCCGCCGAGAATGTCCAGGGCATCATCAATGATTTGAAAGGCGATTCCAAAATTTCTACCAAACTGCCCCATCAACGCAACCTGTTCGCTGGATGCATTTGCTCCCACAGCCCCACCCTTGAGTGCGCCTTCTATCAATGCCCCGGTTTTCAGCTCAATCATGTTGAGGTATGTATCTATGCTGCTGTATTGATGCTTTTTTGCCATTTTGATATCAAGGGCCTGGCCGATACAGCATTTTTCACCTGTCCGGCCGATAATATCCAGTAGATTCAACAGCTGTTCCTTAGATATAGATTCCCCCCTGCAAAAATCAGCCACTAATGAATAGCCTTTGGCCAGCATCATGTCACCGACAATAATGGCATTGGCCATGCCATATTTCTTGTGCAGAGTGGGGTTTCCCCTTCTCGTACCGGACTTGTCCATGATATCGTCATGGATCAGAGAGGCAGTATGAAATATTTCATATACAAGGGAAAAATTTGCCGCATCCGACAGGTTTCCACCGAAAAGTTCAGCAGCCATAATGCCGAGACAGGCCCGCAGCCGTTTAGCTTTTTTATTGAGGAGTAGCTGGTTTGCATATTTATGAATGGGGACATCTTTATCAAATACCTTGCTTATTTTATCATTGAAGATCGGTTTATAGATCTCAGCCTTTTCCGCAAGTCCGCTGTAAATCAGTTCGATCATCTTCTTTTCGAGAAGGTCATAGGCTTTTTTATGGGATCGGCCGGAATCCAGGATTATCCGCAATCCATTTTGTATCTCTCTGTCTGTTTGTCCCTTGGCAATGACGGGTTCAATGACTTTATGGTTCCAGAAAATCCGCTGCAGTTGTTTATCCCATTGTCTTTCATTATCAGTAAAAAATGTTTTAATGGCCTGTCCACCCTGTTTCAGGAACTGCTGGTCTCCTGTTTCAAGAAAGCGAATACAGTATTCCGAGGCAATCAGGGCTGATTTTCTCGCATGGTAGATGCCGCCGCCATGAATGATACTGGCCAGCCCGGCAGCATCTCCAAGTGTGATGGTCGATATTCCGTGCAGGGCGGATGGTATGTTCATGGGGATCATTCCGCCTGCCCGATGTATTATGGTACATCCCTTAAGTTTTTCTGCAGCAACAGGATGCCGGGTAATGAACTTATCCAGCATTTTTTTAAGGTTAATATCATCCTTTTGTATGCTTTGCAGTGTTCCGCCAATGCCAACCGATATAATATCTTTATAAGGAAATATCCAGGCATATCCTTTGGGAATCTCTTTAAGATAATAAAACTCCATGAAGTCGGTCAGGGATACCGGCATGGATTTCGGCTTTAACCAGTAATGACGGGTTACAACCAATTCTTCTTTATTTTTCTTAACTTTCTGTTTCCCGGCAAATTTCACTGCACATGCACCGCCGGCATTTATGACAAGCTTTGCGGTTAATGGCTTTTCATCTTTCTGGGTACAGATATGAACTTTTCCTTCTGACCTGAATAAACCTGTGACTTTGGTTTGGGCATGGAAAAGCGCTCCTGCTTTTTTAGCTCTTTCCTGTAAATGCCGGTCATAGGAACTCCTTCGAACTATAACCGGACAAATTCCCGCCTCGGTGATATCAATCTGCAAGGACCTGTTCTCTGGAGAAATCAGTCGCATGTTATGAATTTCACGTTCAATAACATCTGCAGGCGGTGGACCAAACTCAACAATTTCCCGGACCTGCAGTCCGCCGCCGCACGGTTTTTCCCGGTTCAGCAAATTTTTTTCCAGAACAATTATTTCAAAACCTGCTTTCGCCAGTTGACAGGCAATTTCAGAGCCGGCAGGACCTGCGCCAATGACAATCACATCGTAAACTTTTCCAATAGTTCTGCTCAAACAGTCTGCTCCTCCCGGCCGTATATGACAATGAATCAGTCTCTTAATTCTTATTTTCTTATTTTTTTGACAAAAGAATTAAAAAAAAATCGTATTAAAAAAAATCGTTTTGGTTCCGGCTTGTTTAGGTT
>WFQS01000275.1 GCA_015486915.1 Desulfobacteraceae bacterium | reverse complement strand
TTCCGGGAGTTTTTAAAAATCAGGATGCCTGGTTTTATTTCAGGGGGATTAAGGACTGGTTTAAACAATTATACAGCGTGTGGAAACCTGACATTCTGGATGTTCATTTTGTCTGGCCTGATGGAGTTGGAGTGTCATTGCTGGCCCGGGAGTTTGGCATCCCCTATGCCATCACCCTTAGGGGCAAATTATATGAATGTATAAAAGTTGATTCTCAGAGAAAACAGTGTGCACATGCATTAAAGAATGCTGTTGTTGTTATCTGCGTATCAGGACTTTTGGCTGAAGAAGCCTTAAAACTTGGAGTTGATGAAAAACGGATAAGAATTATCCCAAATGGTGTTGATAAGAACAATTTTTTTATCAGAGATAAAAAAAAATGCAGGCAGGAGCTTGATTTACCTCAGGATAAAAGACTGCTGGTAACTGTTGCCCATTTAGGCCACAGAAAGGGGCATCATGAAGTGATCAATACCCTTGCAGACCTTCCCGGGGATATCAATCTTGTAATTGTAGGCGGTCCTGCCCAGGGTGGAACATTTGAACAACTTAAGGCCATCGCTGCTGAAGCCGGGGTTGAAAATCAACTTATTCTTGCAGGGCCCCAGCCCTATGAGCGGGTTCCATTATATTTTAGCGCTGCAGATGCCAGCGTACTTGCATCCTATCGTGAGGGCTGCCCTAATGCGGTGTTGGAAAGTCTTGCCTGTGGTACTCCAGTTGTGGCAAGTGATGTTGGAGCTGTCCGGGATATTCTGCCTGTGCCTGCTGCGGGCAGTATTGTTGCGCCCAGGAAAGTTGAACCTTTAAAAGAAGCTCTTGCTGAAGTTTTAAACCGGGAATGGGATCCTGAAATGGTTGTTCGTTCAAGCCGGGTAAAATCCTGGGAGCAGGTTGCAGTGGAAGTACAGAAAGTTTTTCAGGATATTCTTGAAATGGAAAAATTATAAATAAGGAGGAACCCTGAATATGTTTGCAGTTAAGCCTGTAGATAAGAAAAAAAATGAGCTGAATGACAGAAGACGCAGAGTCCTTGCCATGGTGGGAGATACACAGGTAGGCTTATGGGTGGTGAGGAGCCTTGCAATGAACGGTATTACTGTCCATTCAATCGTAAAATCGAAATACGGACAACCTGCTCACAGTCGCTATTCGACCAGTGCATGGGTAATGGAATCCCCCACAGACAGTCCTGAATTTATAGAGGAAATCCAGGAGCTTGTAAAAATTCTTGATGTCGGGTCAATTATGCCGGTGGCAGAGGGTTACCATAATGTATTAATTGATGTAAGAGATCGTTTTGAACCGGATGTGCATCTGTTTTCACCTGAGCGAGAATGCTTTGACAAGGCAACGGATAAAGATTATATGCAATCTTTATGCAGAAAACTGGGAGTTCCGGTTGCCAAAGGGATGCGACTGGACCATCTGATGTCAAAGGAAAACAATGATACACTCCGATTTCCCCTGGTCTTCAGGACAAGAAGGCAGAACATAAAGGGAGGCCAGGCACCATGGAAGGCCGCCTATGCCGAGACAAAAGATGAACTTCAAAAAGTATATGAGCAGGTGCAGGATTTTGCAGATAATATAATTGTTCAGGAATATTATCCAGGTGCTGAAGACCATGTGCAGATATTGATGCATAAAGGAGAACCCTTTATGGTGGGAGATTATATCGGTGAGCACCATATGCCACTGGCCGGCGGAGTAACCACACAGAGGGTAAGCTGTCACCATGAAAATCTTGTCAATGATGCTGTAAAATTATTTAAGGCCATAGGATATGAAGGCCTTGGCGGTTTGCAGTTCCACTACGATCCTGAAACTGATAAATATATCTTTCTGGAAATCAATCCGCGTTTTATTGGCGGAACACCCACATTAATAATGGCGGGCTTTCAAACCTCTTTTCTTTTCTGGCAGAGTCACTTTGAACCTGAAAAAATGAAAAAAACTCGCTATAAATTAGGCCTGAGATCCAGAATCCTTGGAGGTGATGCCAACTGGATGATCGGCATGATAAGGGGAGATCAATTACCTCCCGGTCAGAAACGTACAGGAAAGATTATGACTGTTCTTAAGTTCTTATGGAATTGCGGCCCGTGGACCAGGGATGATTCTTTTATGTTGAAAGATCCAAAACCATTTATGGTGGACTTTATGCAGATGACTAAAAAATTAGGTGCCGAGGGTCATGATATCATAGGCAATCCTGAAACACAAAATTCCAAGGTAGATACAAAATGATGAAACCGGGTATTTTTATGACATTTGATGTAGAATGCAGCATGGGAGGTGCATGGGGGACAGATTTGAAACCGATCCCGCCTTCAAGGGGAATGATGGGGAAGTATGGGAAACAATTTTATGGTATTCCCCTGATCTGCGACATACTGAACCGGTATGAAATAAAAGCCACTTTTTTTCTGGAACCCTTTAATGAGGAACTTGGATATCCCGGCGAAACTGAGCCTGTCTGTGAATACCTTGTTGAACATGGGCAGGATATACAACTGCATATTCATCCCGGCCACTATCATTACGGATGTCATCGCGCGGGCAAACCCTATAAACAGACCGATCAAATTGCTGACCTTGCCCCTGAACTGCAAAAAAAAATAATTATTGAAGGTGTTGATCGATTAAATAAATGGACAGGTCAAAAACCAATTGCATTCCGTGCCGGAAATATGGGAGCATCTGAAGAGACGCTTGGAATTTTACCTGATGCAGGTATATGGATGGATAGCAGTTATACTTTTCCCTATGTTGGGGGACAATGCCTTTTCCCTGACGATGATTGTTATAACGGTTCAAAATGGTATGATAATGTTCTTGAAGTTGCCTTGTCAGGATTTCAGCAACCCCATTGGCCCGGTTTATATCCAAGTAAGCCGGTGGATTTAATGGGTTCTTCTTTTGAAGAATGCAGGGATGCAGCCCAAATGATTTGCGATGCCGGAGCAGATACTGTGCTTATTTTACACAGCTTCAGTTTATTTAAAATCAAGGATAAACAATACAATGGCGGGAAATTAAACAGGATTGTATTCAGACGTTTTGAACAATTTTGTCAATGGCTTAGCATAAATCGTGACGTATATCCTGATCGAACATTCAGTATGCTTGGAAAGATGGTTAAAAATGAGGGATATAAACCAATATCAGTTGAACCCTGTACCGTTAACCGTCCGATTAGGGCGCTGACCCGGAAAATTATACAGGGATTGAATAACTTTTATGTTTTCTAACTTAATTTGTTTATAAGGGAGGGGCTTATGATTCCAATTATTGCCAGAAATATTTTTAAATCTCAGGAACTGTTTCTTGGACGTCCAAGCTTTCAAATCCTAAGTGAGTTGAATAAAAGCCAGTGGTGGCCACAAAAAAAGCTTGATGAGCTTCGTTTAAAAAGATTGAAGCAATTAGTCACCATTGCATATGAGCATACCCCTTTTTGGAAAGAATTAATGGATTCAACAGAAATTCACCCCGATGATATACAATCTGTTAAAGATATTGAAAAATTTCCCTTACTGGAAAAAGAAACATTGCGTGAAAAACGGGAACAGATGGTCTGGAAAGGGGAAGGAAAAAGGTTACAGCTTGTCAGAACGAGCGGTTCCACCAATGAAGCTCTTGAGTTCTACACCTCTTCCAGTCGTGAAGCACATATAAATGCTGCACGCATGAGAGGGCATGAATGGGTTGGTATCCGCAGAGGTGAAAAAGAGATGTATTACTGGGGCTCTCCTGTGGAGCTAAGTAAACAGGATAAATTAAAGCATTTTCGTGATTGGCTGATAAATGATGGATTGAGCAATGGTTTTGAACTTACCATGGATAGAGTAAGGGAATATTATAATTACTGGCTGTCCTGGAAACCAAAATGTCTTTTTGGTTATCCAAGTTCATTTGTGTTGACAATTACAATGTGCAAGGAAATGGGACTGGAGCTTAAAGAGCTTAAAAATAAAGGGCTTAAGGTTATCGTGACAACAAGTGAAATGTTGCCTGATGTGGATCGGGAACTGATCCATCGGGAATTTGGTGTGCCGGTTTATGATTCTTTTGGCCTGAGAGAAGGCGGTCTTATTGGACACGAATGCGGAAATCATACCATGCACTGCATGGATGAACAGGTAATACTTGAAACAATTAATCCTGAGACACTTAAACCAACTAAGGAAGAAGGAGAGCTTGTTATAACCAATATCGTGGGGCATGCTTTTCCTATTATACGTTACCGTACAGGAGATATTGTTACCTTGTCAACACAGGCCTGCGAATGCGGAAGATCCTTATCCTCAATTAAGATAAGCGGTGGAAGAGCAGTTGAGTTCATTGTGACAAACCAGGGTAAATGGGTGGTTGGATATTCGTTTATTTATATTGCCAGATCAGTAAAGGGAATCGTAAAATTCCAGGTTATTCAGGAAAAATTAGGCGAGATACATGTTCACCTCGCCGTAGACAATAGATTTCCTGAAGATGGAATTGAGCAGGTAAAAACTCAGGTACAAAACAGATTAAAAAGTGATGATAAAATAATAATTGCAATTGTTGACGATATAAAACCTGCACCATCTGGAAAATACAGGCCGGTGATCAGTAAAGTGGCTGAAGAACTCTTTAGAAACAGGTCATTTTCCTAACAATTCCAGTCCTGCATACTTTTTAATTTTTTTTCAATTGTTTTGGGGCCTCTAAGCTTCCAGCCACGGCGATTGCGTAAGATCGATTTTAATGTCTGCAGAATGGTCTTGAATTTAATTTCAACCCGGATGGGAGAATTGAATATAAACGGCTTCATTCTATCGATATCATTTACCGCACTCCTGACAGCTTTATATATTTCGTCCTGTACAGTTTCAGGATTCTTACTTAAAGCACAGTTCCTGCCAAATCCTTTTTTGGTTGCAACCGATTTAATCCATGGCATGACTTTTAAAGCCTCATCACAGCCATGCTTATCGCTTGCAATAAATATTAAAGGTATCCCCATCTCACCTGCCACTGAAGCGTCAAGTGCTATTTCACCCACAGTACATCCGTTGACACGGATTCTCTGATAGGCTTCAGAGCTGTAGGTGTGAGCAAGTACAGCATTTTTCGTTCCCTCCATGGCATGATAACCAATCATTAATATTCCTGTAAAACTTTCATCAAGACCGGGAAATCGAGTTTTAAAGCCTCTGCCAAGAATGACAGGGCATCGAGGATCAAGCTGGTCAAATAAAAGATTAATTCCCTGGCCATGACTGTCCCAGACCAGTACATGATCGGCCCCTGAATCAAATAATGCGCGGGCTGCGGCATTTGTTTCAAGCGTTGCCTGTTTTTGTGCAAACGGATAGTCACAGGAGGTACTCAGTGCTTTTCCATAATTACCAACCACACAGGCTGGGCCTTCACAATCAACAGCTATGATAAATTTCATTATAAAATGACCTCATGGAGGAGTAGCTAAATACTAATACTATACTCCTGTTGCAATTTATGTTATCAAAAATATTAAGTATGGCATATATAGTTAATAGAG
>WFQS01000274.1 GCA_015486915.1 Desulfobacteraceae bacterium | reverse complement strand
TCCGCAGAGCCTTTAACGTTCTGTTCCTTAATGGTCATATTGGTTTTAAGCAATGTGTTTTCACATCTTGTATTAGGAATACCGTTAACCTCCATGCAGGTGTTGCTGCACTCTCCGTCAAGGCTGTAAAGACCCCTTGGCCTGTGGTATTTCAGACTTCTTCCAAATATGCGGACTCCATTGGCAAAAAGAGCGCCTGCAACGGTATCACCCTTTAATCCGAAGTGTTGTTTCCCCTTGTATTGAAACGGAATTTTTTCCGACGGATCAATCTTTAAGGTGGGAATTTGATTAAGCCTGTTCATTATTTTTTCCCTCCGCTTTCGTGAGGTTTTTTTCCGATTCTTCCACGTGTCTTTCATTAAATTCCAATTTTGTTTCAGGTTCCGCAACTTCAAGGTTGGTTGTTGTATCCCTGTGAATGGTAAACCATGAACCGCATCCATCCCTGTGGAACCACCATTCCTTTTGAACGCCTGCAACGCATTTATTCATATGTACAAAATCACACCAGCTTTGGGGTGTCATATTGTTTTCATCAGGTCTCGGGCCTTTATCTTCTCCACCGTACCTGAACTCATATCCATTTCTTTTTCCGCAGACCGGACATGTTATTGTTAAAGCCATTTTTTTCTCCCGGTGTTTAAGGGAACTTCCAAAAAATAATTTACGCATCCTGTTTGCCATTTTGCCCGTTTTCTATGTTGTGATAACAGGCACATAGTTCGACTATACACCTATCATCACGCCTTGAAAACGAACAAAAGTACTGCACGATATACGTATATTATTTTCTTCCGATTCCCTAAAATCGTTTCCCGTTAATTCTAATTATCAGGGGTGTAATTCACAAGGGCTGCTGTTTCACCCATGAGTTGATGCCGTTCATACCTTCTCAAGGTAAAGGGTTTTAAAATATCGGGTTTTTCATCTTCTGCAATAAACTCTGCCATGAATTTACCCACGGCGGAACAGGATTTAAACCCAAAGTATCCCCAGCCGCAATCCATGAAAAACCCTTCCACCTGATCGTTGCCGTCCATTATGGGAGCCATGTCAGGAGTCATGTCTGCAAGGCCTGCCCAGTGTCTCATGAATCTTACACCTGCAAGGCAGGGCAGGAACTGTGTAAGAGCTTCAGCCTGGTGTTTTATATAATGGGCAGTGGTAAGCGTGGTGTAATTGGGCCACTGGTCCATGTGGGCACCTGTTGCTATTTCTCCCTTTAAAGTCTGATTTGCATAAACATGGTATGCCCCTGAAGAAATAACATAGTTGAGCAATGGTTTTAAGGGCTGGGTAACCATGGCCTGAATGGTGAGCACGCTTATGGGAAGTTTAATTCCAAGCATCCCGTAAATAAGGGCTGCTGAATAACCGCCTGCAGAGATAAACACTTTTTTTGTATTTATTGTGCCGCGGCTTGTTTCAACAGAGGTGACTTTTCCATTTTTTGTATTAATTGCAGTGGCTTCAGTATGCTGGTGAATATGGGCGCCAAATTTTGCTGCACCCTTTGCAAGTCCCCATACAACGGCATCATGCCGGACAATCCCTCCCGGCGGATGAAACATTGCCCCGTGTATTGGAAAAGTGATGTCGTCTGAAATATTAAGGGCAGGGATCAGCTCTTTAGCTTCCTTTGCATCGATAAAATGGCTTTCAACACCCTGGAACTGCGCTGTGGCAATATTCATGCGTGCTGCTTTTACGGCAGCCTCACTGTGCAGAAGATTTAAATTTCCACAATTATTAAACATAAGGTTATAGTCCAGATCTTTTGTCAGCACAGGCCAGAGATCAAGGGCTTCCTTATACAGAGGTACATTAAGCTGGGTTCGCTGATTGGCACGTACAATGGCAGTGTTTCTCCCTGCACCGCCGAAACCGATATAATTTTTTTCAATAACAGCAATATCGGTGATTCCATGCTCCTTTGCAAGATAGTACGCCGTTGCGAGCCCGTGCAGTCCGCCTCCAATGATTACCACGTCATAACTTGATTTGACTTGTTTCTTCCCGCCCCAGAGAGGCTTTTTACTCAAAAACATAATTTTCTCTCAAATTATATTGTAAATAGTTCTTACATCAACCATAATAAAAGTCTATTATACAATGAAACAAAACCTGTCAACACTTTTTTTAAAAAATGAACTTTTTATTTCTATTCAAGGATATGCCGATTGACATAATAAAAAATATCTTTTATATTATCCATAAATTTAATAACTTATTGCTTAAATTAATAAGAAATGATTTATATCATTTTAACGGAGGTATAACTTGTAACCATGAATAATTCCCTTTCACATCCTGTAATATCCGATATTTTGACAAAACTTGATTCACTTTCACCCAAGGCGCAGATTCTTGGTAATTATATAATTCAAAAACCCAGCAAAGCTGTGTTCATGACCACAAGGGAGCTCGCAGAAACATGCAACATCAGTGAAGCCACTGTAACAAGATTTGTCAGCACACTCGGTTATAACGGTTATACGGATTTTATACGGGCATTAAGGGATTTTGTAAACACAGGTCTTACCCTGCCCGACAGGGCAGATCTGCAGGAAGGCAAGGGACACGGGCTTGAAAAATTCCACCATCTCGTGCTTGAAGAGTTAAATGATCTCAAGTATCTATATGAAACCATTGATGTGAAAAAAATGGAGCAGGTGGTTGAC
>WFQS01000273.1 GCA_015486915.1 Desulfobacteraceae bacterium | reverse complement strand
TTGCCTGTATCACAGAAAGTGAAATAAGCAGCAGCTGTAATCAAGCATGAAATTCAATTTCATCTTTAAAATGGCAGGCCGCATAATGATTTTTACCGGCATTTTTTACAGATTCAAGCACTGGTTCCTCATTTATGCAGATTTCTTGTACAAAAGGACACCGGGTATGAAATCTACACCCCCTGGGAGGATTTTCAGGAGACGGAACCTCCCCTTTAAGAATTATTCTTTTTTTCCGGTTACCGGGAACCGGAACAGGAATTGCTGACAACAGGGCATTTGTATAAGGATGACATGGAGTTTCATATATTAAGGGAGCATCTGCAATTTCAACTATTCTGCCAAGATACATGACTGCAATCCGGTCAGAAATATGCTTAACAACTGAAAGATCATGGGAAATAAACACATAGGTCAACCCCATCTCCATCTGGAGTTTTAATAAAAGATTAAGAATCTGGGACTGCACTGAAACATCAAGTGCAGAGACCGGCTCGTCGCAGACGATCATTGCAGGTTCAAGACTTACAGCCCTTGCAATACCGACGCGCTGGCGCTGACCGCCGCTGAACTCATGGGGGAATTTCGCCATGGCATCGGGAGACAGGCCTACTTTTTCAAGGAGCCCTGAAATTTCCATGTCCATGTCGGGCAGAATTTTATTATGTATTTCGTATTTTTCCTTTAGAATCTGACCTATGGTGTGCCTTGGATTTAAGGATTCAAAAGGGTCCTGAAAAATCATCTGCATTTTAAGGCGTACAGCCTTTAATTGTACTGAATTCAATTCCGAGATATTCTGTCCCTGAAAAATAATCTTTCCTGCACCGGGCTTGTACAATCCTGCAATACACCTTCCAAGTGTGGTCTTACCGCAGCCGGATTCTCCAACAATACCAAGAGTCTCACCCTGTTTTATCTCAAGGGAAACATCATCAACGGCATATATCCATCCCCTGCGCTTTAAAAAAAAACCTCCGTAAACAGGGAAATATTTTTTAAGCCTTATGACCCGGACAAGACTGTCGTCAGTATTCATATTAACATATAACCTATTTTATCTTGTTTTGAAAAAACAGTAAATTCAATCAGGTTTCCTGGATTGAATCTAAAAGATGACATGCTGCAAAATGCTCATACTCCATTTTTTTTTCATGGGGCACCTCTTTTCTGCAGATATCTTTTACAAGAGGACATCTTGTGCTGAACCGGCATCCCCCGGGCATATTATCAAGAGATGGTACCATGCCTTTGATTGTTGGAAGTAATGTTTTTCTTTTAATAGAAAGAGATGGAACAGAATTAAGCAACCCCAGCGTATATGGATGACATGGATGTTTAAAAAGTTTGTTAACCGGAGCTTTTTCAATGATTTTACCGGCATACATCACAACAGCATAGTCGCAGTTCTCAGCAATGACCCCGAGATCATGGGTAATAAGGATTACACTCATGGAAAGTTTCTGTCTGAGTTCCTTTATTAACTCAAGAATCTGGGCCTGGACTGTTACATCAAGGGCGGTTGTGGGTTCATCTGCAATGAGTATATCAGGTTCGGGAGCAAGGGCCATGGCAATCATCACCCGCTGGCGCATTCCTCCTGAAAGCATGTGCGGATATTTTTCAAGAATTTTGCCAGCATCTGCAATACCGACCCTGTCAAGTGCATGTATGGATGATGCTTTTATCTGATTTTTTGTCATTTCCGGAAAATGAAGCTGATAAACCTCTTTAATCTGTTTTCCAATTTTATGTACAGGATTTAAAGCGGTCATTGGTTCCTGAAATATCATGGAAATTTTCTTACCTCTGATGGAGTGCATCTCTTCAACCGGCACAGATAGAAGATCCCTGCCCCTGTATTCCACGGAACCTGATTCAATCATTGCGGAAGGTTTTGGCAGAAGCCTTAGGACGGACATGGCTGTGACACTTTTTCCACATCCTGACTCTCCCACTATACCAAGGGTTTGACCTTTTTCAAGCTCAAAGCCCACGCCATCAACAGCCCGGATCTTTCCCGATTCGGTATTAAAGGAAACAACGAGATCTCTTATTTTAAGAATTATTTTATCGTTTGTCATTGTGGTTACTTCATATAACCGCCATGAGGCGGATCTGAACTGCATATCCCTTTGGGTTTAAAATGATCGTCAATAATGACCGAAGGTTTAAAAGATTTACCTTTTTTCATTGCATTCTTTGTCTCATCATACATTTTCCGGTCAAACCAGAAAAGCCCTCCCGTCATGGTGTTAAAAGGATCAAACAGGGAATCGGACAATTTCGTGCCATGGAAAACGGGAAGCCTCAGCCATCTCCAGTATCCGTATCTGACGTAGGGTACCATGAAAGTAGGAACAAATGCTCCTATTTCATGAATTTTTGCCTGAATTCTCTTAGAAAGGACTTTTCTTTGATTTTCGTCAAGGCTTACCCTGTATTGATCAATGAGTTTGTCAAGTACAGGGTCATCAGTATTTGTAATATTATTTGTCTGGACCTTGTGGGCATTGTCAGAATGCCAGCTCTGCCAGTAGGAAGGCCGCATATTTGTACTCCAGCCCATCCACGCCACATCAAATTTTTTTTCGAGAAATTTTTTAAAGGCTGCCGTACTGTCAAGTTTCTGGAGCCTGAGTTCTATGCCTGCCTTTGCAGCTTCTTCCTTTAAAACAACAAGCCTTGGTGTGTATCCTTCAAATCCATAGGTCACCTCAACGGAAAATCTCTTCCCGTTTTTCTGCCATATCCCGTCATCACCCCTTTTCCATCCTGCCTCAGTCATAAGGGCTTCCACCTTGCCGATATCAAATTTTCTCGGTTTAATATCAGGATTTGTATAATCTCCATACCCCTCATAGGCCTGATTAAGCCTGAAATAATTTCCCCTTAATACATCATCAATAACTTTCTGAATATTCATGGCATGGGCAAAGGCATATCTCACACGCTTATCCTTAAAAATTTCCCTGTCCTGATTAAGCCACATACCCGATGCTGACCGCGGGGTATCATTGAAAAACCAGATTTTTTTCACATAACCTTTATTAAAAACTTTTGTGTTGGATCTATTGTACCAGTATTTAGGCATTGTAAGGGAAAACACATCGATCCTTCCCTTTTTAAAATACTCCCACAGCATGTTATAGTCCCTGATAACGGTGAAAACCACCCTGTCCACATTAAATCTGTTCTTAAAAAACCTTAAGTTCTTTCCCCACCATTGTTTTTTTCTTTTAAATACAATGTACTTTCCCTTTTCAAAATCAGATATCTGGTATGCACCGGTATCTGGAACTATTTTCCAATTGTATTTTTCTACAAAATCTTTACCTGGCCTGCCAAAAAAATGCTCGGGACACGGGCTTATGCCAAGTTTCAGGTAGAGATCAGGCTGGGCTTTTGTGCTTTTCACGGCCAGAGTATAATCATCATACACAATAACTTTATCTATCTCTTTTGTATAATAGTCATTGTACCATGGGGCCATGATATTGGGAGAACGCATAAATTCAAGGGTGTATGCGAAATCCCATGCTGTAACAGGAACCCCGTCTGACCATCTTGCCTTTCGGTCAAGCTTAAAATACATGGTTTTTTTATCTTTGCCAAAGGCCCAGGAAGTCGCAAGCTCTGGAATAATTCTGCCTGTATTGGGATGAATATTTATAAGTGACAGCTGATTGTCTAAGATTGCACTTCTGAAGCTCCCATTGGAATCAGGTCCAACGGTCCTGAACGTCATTGGAAAACTCAAAATTGCTGAGTGGAGTGTCCCACCCTTTACTGCATCGGGCGAAGAAAAGACAGGATCAGTGTCATTGGTAAGCCATTTTAGATTTTTGGGAAGTTCTGCCGTGGGCTTTTTATGAATTATTGGTGGTTGTACAATGGTTTGCTTCTCTGTCTGCTCTTGTTTGTTTTGTTTTGTCTTGTCTTGTTCGTTTTTGTTGTTACCGCACCCGTTCAAGGCAAAAAATAATAAAAAAACTGCCGATAAAGTAACTATCCTTTTTATAATCATTATTTTCCTTTTTTCTTTTTTGTCAGATAAACCGCCATGAGGCGGATCTGGATACTCTCAGACTGTCTCCCAACAAAAAAATGAAACTCTAATAATTCAAGGTACTTTACAGCGGACATTCCGCTTGAATTGGAAAGAGTTTTAAAAATTAAAAAATTGTAAATAAAGAAATTTTTCTAAAAGGGTAGACATTTTTATTAAAATAGTCAATAATAATATGGTTTATTATTGAAAATCATAAAAGAAGGATCAAATTATGAAAAAAATGGATACCAAAATTAAGCACGTGGATGTTATCCCAATGG
>WFQS01000272.1 GCA_015486915.1 Desulfobacteraceae bacterium | reverse complement strand
GCCATAGTCATTATGATATCCCCTGCCATGACAAGTGTTTCTTTATTTGCAAGGGCAATTGTTTTTCCGGCATTTATTGCTGCAATGGCAGGTAAAAGTCCTGCTCCCCCAACAATGGCAAGAAGAACAATATCAGCATTATCCCATGCAGCAGCAGCAGCATATCCCTTATCTCCAAAGACAATTTCAGGTTTTTTACCGCTTTTTAAAAGGGTCTCAAGTTTTTCTGCACGTTTTTCATTAAGGACAACAGCAATTTCAGGCTCATATTTTTTAATCTGTTCTGCAAGGAGAGTGATATTGTTTCCTGCTGCAAGGGCAGTGATACTTAATTTATCCCTGTGCATGTCAACAATATCCAAGGCACTTTGTCCTATTGAACCGGTTGAACCGAGGATGGAAATTTTTTTCATATCAAAAAACCCGTTGTCACATATTTGCAATAAAGCATTTAAGTAAAAAGGCTATGGGGGCTGCAAAGATTAATCCGTCTATTCTGTCAAGAAGCCCACCATGTCCGGGCAGTATTACACCGGAATCCTTAATGCAGCCTGCACGTTTAAGTGCTGATTCAAAAAGGTCCCCCATCTGTCCTGCAGCCGAGGCGATAAAGGCAAAAAGGAAAAGCATGACAAAAGATATGTCAGGAATAAAAATCAGGCCGAAAATACTGCCTGCAATAACAGCAGCAGCAAGACCTCCAGCTGAACCTTCCATTGTTTTGTTGGGGCTGATTTTTGGTGCAAGGGGCCTTTTTCCGAAATATGTACCGCAATAGTAGGCACCTGTGTCGCTTGCACCAATGACAAGCCAGAGCCATATGATCCAGAGCGCTCCATTGTGAGAATTTCTTATAAAAACAAGAAAAGATAGAAATACAGGGATATAAATAATTCCCTGTATCTCCTTTGCAAAAAAATCAAGGCAGTTTGATTCTAAGGGGAAATTTTTTAAAACAGCTATGAAAACAGCCATGATATTCAGTGCTACCATGAAAAGCACCATTTCGGAGGACCCTTTGTGGGCGGCAAATATAATCAGCATAGATGCAGAATAACCGCAGATTTTTATTTTCAGTGGAATAGAGTAACAAGAGGAGTTATCACACCCTGCCTTATCAGACGCAGTACTTTCTGAAAATTTAACAGACTGGTGTGACTGATTGTCATTTTCAGGCGGATCAGGTGATGAATTTTCATGGGAAACTGAATAAAATTTACACGATGAGACAATCGTGAAATATTCCTTCATGGATACAATTGTGATTACAGCTATGAGAATAGAAAAAGCAAGTGAATTGCCTTTCAAAAGAATAAGAAGAAGAAACGGGATGAGGATTATTGCTGTGATCCATCGCTTGAATAGCATGGTAATTTTCCGAATCTGCGCTCACGGGACTGATAATCCCTGATTATATTTATAAATTCCTGTTCTGAAAAATCAGGCCACAAAGTTTCTGTAATAAAAATTTCAGCATAAGCCATCTGCCACAGCATAAAATTACTTAACCGCATCTCACCACTTGTGCGTATTAAAACATCCGGGTCAGGCATATCCTTTGTGTAAAGATGATCAGACAGGGTTTCCTCAGTGATGGATTCCCAGTCAATAATTTTTTCTGCAGCCTTTTTCGCTATCTGTTTTGCAGCCCTTGTAATCTCTTCTCTTCCACCATAGCTTAAAGCAAGATTTAAAACCATTTTTTCATTATTTTTCGTCTGCTCCATTGTTATGTCAAGTTCTTTCATGACATCTTCAGGCAGTCTGTCTTTCTGCCCTATGATGTTAAGAGAAATTTCATTTTTTTTAAGTGTGTCCCGCTCTGAAACAAGAAACCTTTTTAAAAGATTCATCAGTGCTGCAACTTCAATTTTCGGCCTTGCCCAGTTTTCCGTTGAAAAGGCGTAAAGAGTGAGGATTCTTATTCCAATTTTTCTTGATAAAGTTACAATGGATCTGACAGTTTCGCTGCCTTTTTCATGACCTTTTACACGGTTCATCAATTTTTTTTTTGCCCATCTGCCATTGCCGTCCATAATTATAGCAACATGGGCGGGCAATTTGTCAGGATTAAGGCCGGAATCCAAGTCAAATTGTCTGTACGCAGGGTCAGATTTCAAGGATTTCCTTCTCCTTTGCAGCAAAGATCTCATCTATTTTTTTTATATATTCGTTCGTAACGTCCTGGACCTGCTTCTGGGCCTTAAAATTATCATCTTCGGAGATATCTCCGCCTTTCTGCAGAGATTTAAGCTCATTGTTGGAATCTCTTCTGATATTTCTCAGGGCTACTTTATAATCTTCACATGACTTGTGAACCTGCTTTGCTATTTCTTTTCTTCTATCCTCTGTAAGCGGAGGGATGGGTATCCTTATAATTTTTCCATCACTTGCCGGGGTCAGCCCAAGATTTGCTTTGAGAATACCCTTTTCAACCTCTTTTATTGCGCTTACATCCCATGGCTGTACTGTGATAAGCCTGCTTTCAGGCACTGATATGGAAGCCATCTGGTTTAAAGGAGTTAATGTCCCGTAGTAATCAACTTTTACCGGGTCAAGTATTGAAAGAGAAGCTCTACCTGTACGCACTCTGCTCATTTCCTTTTCAAGGGCCTGAACAGATTTATTCATCCTGTCCTTTGTTTCCTGGTAAATTGTATCAATCATAAGATTCACCTTAATTATTATAAATTCTTGTACCTATTGCCTCTCCGCAGACAGCCCGTGCGATATTTCCCTTTGTGTGGAGATTAAACACATGAAGTGGAAGGTCATTGTCCATTGCAAGGGAAATTGCAGTCATGTCCATGACGTGAAGCTGCTGTTCAAGAACCTCCATATATGAAATTCTTTTAATAAAAGCAGCCTCTTTGTGTACTGCCGGGTCCATGTCATAGACTCCGTCAACCTGGGTTGCCTTAAACAGTATTTCAGCATGAATTTCCTGTGCCCTGAGAACTGCAGCTGTATCAGTTGTAAAGTACGGGTTTCCCGTGCCTGCAGCAAAAATAACTGCCCTGCCTTTTTCAAGATGTCTTTCAGCTTTTCTGCGGATAAAAGGTTCTGCAATTTCGTTCATTGAAATTGCAGACTGCACCCTTGTTGCAATTCCTTTTTTTTCCATGGCATCGGAAAGTGCAAGGCTGTTGATAACCGTGGCAAGCATTCCCATGTTATCCGCTGCAGATCTGTCCATTCCTGCAGAACTGCCGGCAATTCCCCTGAATATATTACCTCCTCCAACAACAACGGAGACCTGGATACCCATTTCATGAACCGCGGCAACTTCTGCAGCAACATATTTGATCATTTCAGGTTCTATTCCAAAGCCCTGGTCACCCATGAGGGCTTCGCCGCTCAGCTTGATCATTATGCGTTTAAATTCAGGTCTTCCGCTGTTATTCAAAGGTCTATTCTCCCAACTGAAAGCGTACAAATCTTTTGATCTGGATATTTTCACCAATTTTAGCAATTGCTTCGGTTGTTATATCAGAAATGCTCTTTTTGGGATCCCTGATATATGCCTGGCTTAACAGACATGAATCCTTAAAAAATTTCTGCACCTGGCCTTCCACTATTTTATCTAAGATTTTTTCAGGTTTACCCTGTTCAATGGCAAGGGAACGATAAATTTCTCTTTCTTTATTTACAACTTCTTCAGGGATATCTTCGGGATTGAGGCCTGCAGGATTTGCAGCGGCAATATGCATTGCAATATTTTTGGTAAACTCAAGGAAATCATCTGTTTTTGCAACAAAATCAGATTCGCAGTTTATCTCAACAAGTACACCGAGTTTGCCCCCGGTGTGAATATATGAATAGATAAGGCCCTCGGAAGTTGCCCTTCCAGCTCTTTTCTGAGCCTTTGCAAGTCCTTTTTTTCTTAAAAAATCAAGTGCTTTTTCCAGATCTCCGTCTGTCTCAGCCAATGCTCTTTTACAGTCCATGATTCCTGAGCCTGTCCGGCCGCGAAGTTCTTTTACCATTGATGCTGTTATTTCAGCCATTTATAATACTCCTTATTTTGCTTGAGTTTTTGAGTCAACTGAAACTGTTTTTCTTCTTATTTTTTCAACCACAGGGCCATCTGAACCATCGGAAACAATTGTTCTTTCAACACCTGCCGGCGCAGCAGCAGTTTCTTGCGTTTCTTTGGCTTTTGTTTCTGCTTCTTTTTTATCAGATCCGGCCTGCTGTTTTTCTTCGAATAATTCTCTGCCTTCAATACAGGCATCTGCAACCTTTGATGCAAAAAGGCGGATTGACCTGATAGCGTCATCATTTCCCGGAATGACATAATCTATGTCATCGGGGTCGCAGTTTGTATCAACAACTGCAACAATTGGTATGCCAAGCCTTTTTCCTTCACGTACGGCAATGGCCTCATTCTTTGGGTCAATGACAAAAATTGCACCGGGCAGGGACTTCATCTTGCTGATTCCACCAATATCCGATTCAAGTTTGATTTTCTCTTTTCCCATTTTAAGGCGTTCTTTTTTAGGATAATTTTCTATTGTACCGTCATTCTCAATGGTGGTAAGGTAATCAAAACGATCAATTGTTTTTTTGATTGTCTGAAAATTTGTAAGCATCCCGCCAAGCCACCTGTTCTGAACATAAAATTGTTCAGCGCGGTTTGCTTCCTCATAAATCGATTCGCTGGCCTGTTTTTTTGTGCCTACAAAAAGGACACTTTTTCCCTCTGCCGCTGTTTTGACAATAAAATCATATGCCGTTCTGAACATTTTAACTGTCTGCTGGAGGTCAATGATATAAATACCGTTTCTTGCACCAAAAATATACCTTTTCATTTTTGGATTCCAGCGTCTTGTCTGATGCCCGAAATGAACTCCTGCTTCAAGGAGTTCCCTGATTGTAACGTAAGCCATACTTTTCTCCATAATTACTTAAATGGTTTTTCCACCATTCCTGTCATCCCCGATGCAGACTTTTTCCCGCAAGTTCCGGTAAAAAAAGCACCCTGACAACGGGTCAGGGAATGTGAGTGATTGTAAAAACTTTCATATACTGCAAAACTTGTGATATATATCAGAGACTGCTTTTTTTCGCAATCTCTTTTTTTTGGCAATTTTTTTTTCAAGAAAACTCTTTTACCTTTAACACGGCAACCCGGTCATGGCCTGAGTAATCCTTTATGTATTTTACGGAAGCATACGATGCATAATCCCCTGCTATTTTTTCGACATCCTTTTTCTGGTCACAGCCGGTTTCGAGAAGCAGGAATCCACCGGGATTAAGAAATTTCCATGCATGGGCAATAATTTCTCTGATGGAATTAAGTCCGTCTTCTCCACCGTCAAGTGCAAGCCTGGGCTCGTATCTTCTTATTTCAGGTTGAAGGGTGTCAATCTCTTTTGATGGAATATAGGGGGGGTTTGAGACAATGAGATCAAAATTCTGCCTGTTTTTCAGCGGAGAGAACCATGACCCGACAATAATAAAGAGTTTAGACTCTTTAAGAATATTTATGGCATTACAGGCTGTTGCCTCTGCTGCAGCAGGTGAAATATCAATGGCAAAATAAGAATTGGAAGGCCGGGCTCCTGCAAGGGATATGATAACAGCACCGGATCCCGCACCAAGCTCAAGGATTTTGAGTGTTTTATTTTTGTTTTCTGATCTACTTAAAATATCAAGGCTTGTCTCAACAAGAACCTCGGTATCAGGTCGTGGAATTAAAACACTTGGATTTACTGAAAATTCGGATTCCCAGAACCCTTTGTTCCCTGTAATATATGCCACCGGTTCCCTTTGCGCTCTCCTTAAGATAAGTTTTCTGTAAGAGGTAAGTTCTTTTTTGTCTAAAGGGCGATCGTATTGAAGGTAAAGATCAAGCCTTTTTATATCAAGGCAGTTGCATAGAAGTATTTCAGATGCAAGTCTCGGGCTGTCTATTTTAAATGATTTAAAATAAGATTCTGTCCAGTTAAGAACTTTCAGGATTGTCCATGGCGGAGAGCTGTTATCTGATGCATCGGATGGCATGGGTAAGGTTTAATCAGACTCTTTTAAAGCCTGGGCCTGGTAATAGGTTTTCAGTTCGTCAATAATCGGCTGTATGTCGCCGTCCATAATGCTGTCTAACTTGTAGAGAGTGAGTCCTATCCTGTGATCTGTCATTCTGCCCTGGGGGAAATTATAAGTCCTGATCCTGCCGCTTCTATCTCCTGTTCCAACCTGATCCTTCCTCTGGGCAGATCTTTCAGCCTCCTGCTTTTTAACCATGGCATCATAAATACGTGCTTTAAGCACCTTCATGGCCTGGATTTTGTTTTTTATCTGGGATTTTTCATCCTGGCATGTTGCAATGATCCCTGTCGGAAGATGTGTGAGACGTACAGCAGAATCCGTTGTGTTAACGGACTGGCCGCCGGGCCCGGATGACCTGAATACATCCACTTTTATTTCGTTTGGATTTAATTCAAGCTCAACATCCTTTGCCTCGGGGAGAACTGCAACGGTTACTGCAGAAGTGTGAACCCTTCCCTGGGCCTCAGTTTCAGGAACTCTCTGCACACGATGGGTGCCGCTTTCAAATTTAAGGCTGCTGAATGCGCCTTTCCCCTGAACCATGGATATGATTTCCTTGAACCCTCCTGCACTTGAGGGATTGCTTTCAATGATATCAATTTTCCAGCCCTTGGTTTCAGCATATCTTGAGTACATTCTGAAAAGATCTCCGGCAAAAAGGCCTGCTTCCTCCCCTCCGGTTCCTGCCCTGATCTCAAGAATTACATTTTTATCATCCCTTGAGTCCTTTGGCATGAGCTGAAGTTTTAGCTGGGATTCAAGCTTATTTTTACGGGCTGAAAGTGTGTTTATTTCATCCTTTGCCATCTCCCTGATATCGGGATCACTGTCCTTTAAAAGGTCTTTTGAATCTTCAATATCTTCAATAACCTGCTGATAATCGGTAAAAAGAGAAACAAGTCGCGTCATCTCTCCGTGTTCTTTAAGGTATTTCTGATATTCAGTTCTGTTGTTGATAACGGCGGGATCACTTAAAAGATGCTCAAGTTTTATATAATGTTCTTTTATTCCCTGCAGTTTATTTATCATCAGCTTTAAAGCCCTTTATCTGTAGTAATTCAATTTTCAGCTGGTCAGCTTTATGGATAAAGGCCAAACAGCTGACTAAAAAATCAGGATAACTATTGATTTTCCAGGGTTTGTTTTTTAACAGCCTGGCCTCATGGCCGTTTATATGAAACTCCTGCTAAGTTCCTTTAAGAATAAGAGTTGGCTTCGCGTCTTCGACCCTATATTCGTCAGAATCTTTGATTCTTGGAGGCAGTCTGAGATCACCAGTTCTGCCTCGTGGCAGTTATAAAAAAAGGAGAGCAGAATAATAG
>WFQS01000271.1 GCA_015486915.1 Desulfobacteraceae bacterium | reverse complement strand
GAGCAGATAGACAAGCGTTTTGAACAGGTGGATCAGAGATTCCAAAGGCTCGAGGATAAAATAGATAATCTCATTGAACGTATTGATGTGAAGATTGACAGTGGTTTAAAAGAGAACCGGAATCTGACTGTAAGACTTTTTACTTTTGCGCTTTCTTTTTCACTGATTGCGGTAGTTGGAATGTTTGGAAAACTCTTTGGACTGTTTTAAATAAGGACGGGGCATTAGTGCCTTGATAAGGAATTTATCCATGTTTTGATGCCGGTCAATATATCGAAACAGTTAAAGCAGAAAAAGAGCTACATGATCATATGCAGGCTGACTTTTTTATTGTTTTTCGAGGAGAGAATGAGGGGATTATGGTTTGAAATGGAAAATTATGGTTTGAAAATGGTTGACTTGATGATACTTTCGAAGTACTAAACTCTCTTACCGATTCTCAAATTTCAGATCTCCTGACATTAGATTTGAAAAGTATTGATTTTAAGTGTATTCTTTTTTGTTGGATAAAATTTTAGGATTATGTTCGGAGATATACTTTAAAATATGTTTGCCATTAATGTAAAAAATGTTTCAAAATCGTACAGATTTTATAAAAAACCTTCGGACAGATTAAAAGAAGCTTTAATCAGAAGGCCTTTACATGATTTATTTAACAGTCTTGTAGATGTCTCCTTTGATGTGCATATTGGAGAGTGCCTCGGGATTATAGGTGATAATGGAGCAGGGAAGAGTACAATACTCAAGATTATTGCCGGAACATTAACCCCTTCTTCAGGTGAGATAAATATGAAAGGCAGGGTGGCTGCTCTTCTCGAGCTTGGAGCAGGTTTTCATCCTGAATTCACCGGTCGCCAGAATATATGGATGAATGCTTCACTGATAGGTCTTGATAAGGATGAAATAGCAGAAAAAGAAAAGTCAATCATAGATTTTTCAGAGCTTGGAGATTTCATTGACAGACCCATAAAAAATTATTCGTCAGGAATGGTGGTAAGACTTGCTTTTTCAATAGCCACAAGTGTTGATCCTGATATTCTTATTATTGATGAAGCTCTTAGCGTTGGGGACCAGCATTTCCAGGAAAAGAGCATTGAAAGGATGCAGAAATTCAGGGACAAGAAAAAGACAATTCTTTTCTGCAGTCATGGAATGTTTCTTATAAATCAATTATGCGACAGAGCAGTATGGCTTGACACAGGAAGAGTCAGGGATACAGGCAGGGCAACTCATATTACGGCGGCATACGAAAATTATAACAGAAAACGTTCAAAGCATTTAATATCAGATAAGATAAATGGCATATCTGATGCGGAAGCGGAAATCGGGAGTGGTGAAAATATTAATGCCAATGCCTGTTCTGCGAAAACACCTGTTATTGTTAAATCCATTTCATTAAACGGTTCAAAAGAAAAAATTGAACTTAAGCAGGGTTCATCCCTTGTCATAGATGTTGAATACGAGTGCTTTGATGACATGGAATTTTTTATTGCAGCAGGTATCAGGCGGAACGATGACCTGGTATGCCATGCCGCAAATATGTCAAAAAGCCTTGATCAGCCTTTAAAGGGAGCAGGTGTGGGCAGTGTCACCCTGAAGTATAAGCAACTGCCTTTTCTGCATGGTGAATTTTCCGTTGTGGTATTCATGATGGATAAGTATGGTCTGCAATGTTTTCATAAAAAAGAATCTGCCGGGTTTTCTGTTCTTCCGCCGGATACCTGGGATAATGAGATAGGTCTTCTGACTCTTGATCATGAATGGTTTGTTAAATGAAAATTGCATATTTACTGGAATCCACTGGTTTATGTGGCGGTGTTAAGGTGGTTTTCAACCATGCTTATGCTTTGATACAGCGTGGTCATGATGTGTGTGTATTGTCCCGCTGTGGCGGATATCCCCAATGGTTTGACAAAAAAGTTCCTTTCCTGGAAAATAAAAAAGAGTCAGGGTTCAGTATCCGGGATATAGAGGATTGTGATATTATAGTTGCAACCAGTCCTATGCACCTTGTCGGAATATACGATGAGCTTCAGGGCCATTTCCCTGAAAAAAAAATTGTTCATTTTATTCAGGGATATGAAGGCGATTACAGTGAAGGCCAATTGTTTATGGATCTTATCAAAAAGGCATATTCTCTTCCTGTCCCTAAAATAACCGTATCTGATAATCTTTCAGAAAGGCTTTTGCATTATTATCCGGATCAGAAATTTGTTTCCTGCGGGCAGGGGCTGGAGCATAATTTTTTTTATACTGCAAAAGACCCGGCTGATTTTTCAAAACTTGAATTCGATACTGTTTTTTTGATTGGTCCATTGGAAATATCAATTAAAAGAATCAGGAAAGGCCTTGAAGCATATAAAATTTTTTCTGAAAAAATGCCAGGTTTTAAACTCGTGAGAATATCCACTGTTGACACAAGAAGGCAGGAGGAGGAAATTGCAGGCAATATTGATGAGTTTTACTTAAATTTAACACCAAAACAGGTTGGCGTGCTGTTTCGCAGCAGGAACGGTATCCTTTTATCCCCATCATCATCCGGAGAGGGATTTGGCCTTCCGCCTGTTGAAGCTATGGCCTGCGGGATACCGGTGGTCATAACTGATATTCCAAGCTATAAAACTTTTGGCTGTAAATCCGGGAATCGATCTTGCCATCCCTTTGGATGTAAAGGGGATTATGCTCATTTTGTGCCGGTTGATGATGCGGAGAAGATGGCTGAGGCGATGATTGATATTGCAGAAAACAGAGAAAAAACAGCTTTACAGATAAAAAACGGAATTATTGTTGCATCTGAGTATTCATATGCAAATGTTGCAGATAATCTGGAGGTCTTTTTTAAAAAATGTTTAAAAAAAAATTGATATATCCAAAAGAGATTATTCTTGAAGTGACAAATAAATGCAATCTCAGATGCAGGTTTTGTCACTTTCATGGAGAGAATGCAGTAAGAAAAAGAGAAATTGGCTCAATGGATAAAAGGATCTGGAAAAAAGTCCTTGATGAAATAAGACAGTGGAATAAACCATGTGCAATTTTAACCCATGGGGCAGGCGAACCTCTTCTCTATCCGGATTTAAAGGAGATCCTGTCGGCAGCTTCAGGCATAAATAATCTTTCCACTGGTTTTATGACCAACGGCATGCTTTTAACGGAAGATGTTGCACAGGAACTCAT
>WFQS01000270.1 GCA_015486915.1 Desulfobacteraceae bacterium | reverse complement strand
TTAATGACAGTGTACCGGAACTGGAAGATAAACAAAACCGGAAAACCAGAATGCTGGAATACACGGATGATGGACATAACCTCAGAAAATAATTTTAAAATTGATTTAGAGGACAACAGATCATGAAAATTGTAACAACCCACAGGGGAACCGATTTTGATGCCCTTGCCTCACTTGTGGCTGCATGCGTTATCTATCCTGGTATCATTCCAGTACTGCCCGATTCAATTAATCCGAATTTAAAAGCTTTTATCTCCATTCATAAAGATATTTTTGATTTTTATTCTCCAAGAGAGGTGGAACTTAATGAGGTTAAAACCCTTGTCGTGGTGGACACTAATTCATGGAACCGTCTTGACAATATGGAAAGCCTGAAAAACCGTAAAGACCTTGAAATCATTCTCTGGGACCATCATACCAATGGAAATATAGAAGCAGATCAGGTAAATTATGAAATTATAGGAGCCAATACCAGCTTAATGGTAAGGGAGATCGCAAAACAGAAAAAAATTATCACCCCTATACAGGCAAGCCTTTTTCTCATGGGAATTTATGAAGATACCGGTAATATGACTTTCCCGTCCACTACTGCAGAAGATGCACGTGCTGTTGCATATCTTCTTGAAAGAAAAGCTGATCTTCATATCCTGTCCACGTTTCTGCGCAATGCCTATGGTACAAAGCAGAAGAATATATTATTTGAAATGCTGAAAAATGCCGAAAAACAGGAAATCAGGGGTTTTGCCATCAGCATTTCCTGTATATCAATTACCGGTCACGTACCAAATCTTGCCATGGTGGTACAGATGTACAGGGAAATTATCAATGCAGATGCAGCTTTTGGAATTTTCATTGATACTGAAAAAAACAGGGCCATGGTCATCGGCAGGAGCAGTGTTGATGAAGTCAACATAGGAGCTGTCATGCAGGCAATGGGAGGAGGGGGCCATCCCGGTGCAGGATCTTCCCTTCTTAAATCCACTGATCCCGATGTTATTAAGGAAATGCTGGAACAGATAATAAAAGGAAATCAGCAGACATCTGTAATTTTAAGGGACATCATGTCATATCCCGTTGTCAAGGTAAATGAGAATACCCCCGTTGATGAAGTGGCACTTATTTTACGCAAAGTTGGGTGTACAGGGCTTCCCGTTGTGAATGACAATGACAGGATTGTAGGGGTCATTTCAAGAAGAGACTTCAGGAAAATCAGAAAGGCCAGCCAGATGCAGTCGCCTGTTAAGGCTTTCATGAGCAGAAACGTGATATCCATAGATCATGACAAAAATGCCATTGAGGCTGCAAAACTCATGATAAAAAATGATATCGGAAGAATACCTGTAATTCAAGATGATAAAATCATTGGAATTGTCACACGTTCCGATGTGATGCTGTATTTTTACGATCTCCTGCCGGATTGAAAAAATAATTGCACAGCGCTTAACCGGTTAATTCCTGCTATGTGAAACAATCCATTTCAACAAATCATTGTAATGAAGTCCTGAGCCTGAGAAATAAAAGCTGATCCCCTGCCGGAGTGGGCAAATAAACTTTTTCCAACCTGAAAGGCACGATTTTACCCCTTATGAATCTCTTGTAATTAATTCATTTTTCAACTATATGACAACCCATGAAAAAAATGAACATGATGAAACATAAAACAGGGAAAATTGCCGTTACAGGTATTTCAGGAATATTTCCCGGGGCAGACAATGTTGAACAGTTCTGCCGCAACATAATGGATAAAAAAGAAGCGGTTATAGATATACCCGATAACAGGTGGATAATACCTTTTAGCTCTGTTTTCTCCTCTGAATACAGGCCCGACACGGTGTGTTCAAAAAGAGCGGGAATTGTCAGAAATCACAACTTTGATCCACATGGATTTAATATTGATAAAGATCTTCTCACGGAAATTGATCCGCTTCATCAGATGATACTGTCCGCCGGCAGGCAGATTATGTCTCAATCTTATCACACAAAAGAGATAAGAGAAAAAACCGGGGTGATCATTGCAGCCATTTCCCTTCCAACTGAAAAAACATCGGATCTTGCCTGGCAGATCTGCATGGAAAAAGATCCAAAGCACTTAACAAAGGCAGATGCACTTTCAGCAGGGGTTGTATCAGTTCCGGCAGCGATACTTTCAAGGGCGCTGGGGTTAAATGGAGGAAGTTTCACCCTGGATGCAGCATGCGCTTCATCCCTTTTTTCCATTAAACTTGCCTGTGATGAGCT
>WFQS01000269.1 GCA_015486915.1 Desulfobacteraceae bacterium | reverse complement strand
CTGTATTTATAAGCATCATGATATAAAAACAGAAAATGTAAGATTTGTTCAGGAAGCAACCATCAGGCTCAATTGCACGGACTGGTCAGAAAATGACAGAGTCATTATTTTTACAACACCATTGTCTTATAATTTAAACTGGAAAGACAATGGACAGACAGACAAAAAATCAGGTAAAAAAATTTTACAGCCAGGTCTTGAAACATGTATTAAAAATATTAAGGCAGATTTTTCATACCAGCAGATCATGATTCCAAATGGCACCAATGAAAAGGAAATATGGGAAATATTTCTCAAATTGTTTGACTCCATACATGAAGAAGATGAAATTATTTTTGACATCACCCATGCTTTCAGGTCCATTCCTCTTCTTGCCATTGTTGTGTTAAATTATGCAAAAATCATGAAAAATGCTGCGCTGAGCGGTATTTATTACGGTGCTCTTGAATCGCTGGGAAATATAAATGATGTAAAAAAAATGCCCCTGGAAAAAAGAGTGGTGCCGGTTCTGGATTTGACAGCATTTGATCAGCTCATGGAATGGTCACTTGCTGCAGACCGTTTCATCGGAGCAGGAGATGCTTCCCATGTAAGCGCCCTTGCGGAACATTCCGCAAGAACCAGATTATCCCGCACAAAAGGCAGAGACAGGTCACAGCATACCATAAGAAAAATGGCTGAAAATCTTGAAAAATTTACAAAGAGTCTTGCAACCTGCCGTGGCAGGGACATGGCAGATGTTGCCCTGAGATTAAAACAAAGCCTTGAAGACTGCCGGGCTGTAAAGCTTGATAATCCTTTAAATATACCGCTGAAAAGTATTCTCGGCAAGATTGAGGAACAAATAGAACATTTTTCCGGTCATTTTATCATGGACGGAATCAATGCTTCAAGATGGTGTATGGAGCACAATCTGATACAGCAGAGCTATACCATTTTGCAGGAAACAATTATCACTTATTTTGTTTACAGCATAGGTAAAAACCCGGAAGATTACAGCAGCAAAAATAAATACCGTACACTTGCCAATCAGGCCGTTTCAATTTTCCTTAATAAACTGTCTGTTGAAAAATGGAAAAAAGATGCCTTTGAAAATCAGCCGGTTATTGAAAAATTCATGAATTTTTATAAAACAAAAAAAGTACTTGTAAAATTGTACCACAATCTTACCGCCTTTCGGAATGATCTCAATCATGCAGGATACTCTGATTCAGCCAGATCCGCTGATAAGTTCCGTAAAGAACTTCCCGGTTTTTTGGAAACCGTTGAAACAGAAATAAAATTATAGCCTGGTGTTCGACGGAACATACAGTTTGTTCTTTGACAATTTGTTTTTATAAAAAAGTCTTTGCAAGCAAAGGGTTGACTTTCTTCATTTGTTGCGGTGCGGTCTGGTTTGAAATCACATCAATCTCATGGCAGTTATTGGATAATCTGTTCTTTAACAACGTTGTCTTTGCAATGTTGCAGTCCTTGTGAAGATCATGGCTGCCTCCTATAATTGCAATACGATTATATATTGTAATACAGGTAAATTCAGGAGGCGAGCCATGATCATCTATATCAAGAGCCAGGGAACAAAAATTATAAAGGAGGGCAGGCATCTGCTGGTAAAAAAAGGAAATGATACCTATCATACTCTTTTTACCTATAAACTTAATCAGATTCTGCTTTTCGGCAATATTGAGATTACGCACAATGCATTATGTGTATTAATGCGAAATAACATTGATACGGTTTACCTTACACGGTACGGCCGGTATCTTGGGCGCATAGCTTCGCCGGAATCAAAAAATGTTTTCCTTCACAAACGCCAGTATAAACTGCTTGATGATAATAAATTTGCGCTGAAAATGGCGAAGGATATTGTTGCAGGCAAACTTACCAACATGGTTACTTTGATGATGCGCATAAAGCGAAGCAGAGGCTGCAGAAACGCCGGCGACAAAGCAAGACAGATACGCAAATTACTGAACGGACTCTACAAAGCTGAAACCATTGACAGTGTACGGGGATATGAAGGCCGGGGGGCTGCCATTTATTTCAGCGGTTTCTGCCACGGCTTTACCGGAAATACAAATTTTACAAAACGTGTCAGACGACCACCCACCGATCCTGTGAATTCTGTATTGTCTCT
>WFQS01000268.1 GCA_015486915.1 Desulfobacteraceae bacterium | reverse complement strand
TAAAAAACTTAAAACTCAGTTTATTAAAATCAGAAAAGCATTTTTTGAGGAAAAAAATATCCTTCATAACTCCTTAAAACAGATCAATATCATGAGTCTGGAACGAGACAGACTAAAGAAACAGCTTAGTGAACTTGACATCAGCTTTCATGACAATGTAAAGTGGATTCAATCTTTTTTAGTTAAAATGATTGAATCAAGAAATGAAAAGAACAAGGGACATTCAAAAAGGGTGTCAGATATAGCTGTTTTTGTTGCCAAAGGCTTTGGAGTTAAAGAAAATGATATTGAGGCAATAGGGAAAGCCGGACTGCTCCATGAGCTTGGCATGTTATTTATTCCGGATTCAATATTTTCAAAAGATGCATCATCTTTGTCTGTATACGAGAAAGATCTTTTTGAAAAGGTTCCTGTGTTTGGAGCAGACCTTCTTGAAAAGTGCAAAGGCTTTAAAAAAATAGCAGAAATTATGAGATATCTTAACGAAAATGTTGATGGCTCAGGAATTCCTGAAGGACTGAAACGCAGGTATATCCCTCTGCTATCAAGGATTCTTGCAGGGGCTGATCTGTTAGATGACCTTTTAAGCGAATCTGATGGAACATCTGCTGATGAAATTCTTTCCAGGCTTGAAGCCTGTGCAGGAGAACGGCTGGATCCAAATGTTGTGAATTACCTTGAAAGATATTTAGTAATTTGTTTAAATAAAAGCCTTGAAAAAGTAAGGGAAGTGGGTTTGTATCAGCTTAAGCCCGGTATGCGGACAGGTGCGGGGCTTTTTACATCAACTGGAACTAAACTTTTTTCAGCAGGAACTGTTTTAACTGAGGAGTCAATTAATATGGTGGTCAAATACAATATGGCATATCCTGTGAAAGAAACTGTTATCATAAAGGTGAAATAATATGGATTTATCTTCAATTATTGGGGTTGTTTCAGGCCTTGGTTTTGTTGCAATGGGGATTCTTCTTGGAAGTGGTTTAATGCTTTTCTGGAACCTGCCTTCTGTAGTGATTGTTATTGGCGGGAGTCTTGCGGCAACCATGATTGGTTTTCCCTTAAGCGATGTACTAAGTATTTTTAAGGTTACCATGAAGGTTTTTATGTTTAAGATTGAAAAACCTGAAAATATTATTGCCAATCTGGTCGAAATTTCAAATAAAGCAAGAAAAGGGGGCCTTTTATCCATTGAAGGAGATATTAAAAATACAAGTGATCCCTACCTTGCTAAGGCTTTGCAGATGACGGTGGACGGTGTAAAGACCGTTGATATTGCCGCAATAATGCAAAAGAAGATGTCCCTTACAAGCGATCAGCATAAAACAGGAATTGCATTGCTTTCAAGTATGGGGGCATACGCTCCGGCCTTTGGAATGGTGGGGACTCTCATTGGTCTTGTTCAGATGCTTGCAAACCTTGATGACCCCTCAACAATAGGTCCTAAAATGGCCGTTGCAATGATCACCACGTTTTATGGAGCTATTATGGCAAATCTTTTCTTTATTCCCATGTCTGATAAATTAAAGATCAGAAGTGAAGAGGAAATATCAAATATGAATATCATTTATGAAGGTGTGGTGTCCATCAGAGAGGGTGAACACCCGAGACTGATGGAAGATAAGCTCAATGTGTATCTTGGTGACAGTAAAAAACAAGCCAAGGAAGGATAAAAGGCATATAAAAAATGGCTGAAGAGAACAGAGAAGAAGAGGAAGCACCGGTCCTTACAGCGCCTGCAGCAGAATGTGAAGAATGCAAGGGTGGGGCTCCTGAATGGATGTGCACATTCTCAGATCTTGTCACCCTGCTCATGTGTTTTTTTGTTCTTATGTTTGCAATGAGTTCAACCCAGCAGGAAACCTTCAAGGAAGTTGTAGATTCCCTGCGCAGTGCCCTTGGCACCCAGGCTGTGCCGGAAGCCGGAACAAGAGAAGGACTTGTAATGCATGCGGTTCCGTCTGCAAGCAAGGAAGAAACACCCCAGCTTGACGAACTTGGCGGAATGATTAAAAAGGAGATGAATGATATTGTAAGCCAGGTAAATGAACTGGTCCTGTTTAACAAGCTTGGAGGACTTGTAAGTGTCAGCAAAAGTGACGATGGTGTGGTCATAACTATGTCAAATATGCTTCTGTTTCCAAGGGGGGAAGCTGTACTTTCCGGAAGAGGATATGAAATTTTAAAAAAGGTTGCAGCGGTTCTGTCTCAACTTGCTTACCATGTCAAGGTAAAGGGGTTTACTGACAATTTTCCTGTACACAGCAGAAAATATCCCTCGAACTGGGAGCTTTCCGCTGCAAGGGCGTGCGCTGTGGCAAGACTGCTCATCAAGCAGGGCGTTAATCCTGAATTGATTTCTGCAGAAGGTTATGCCCAGTATCATCCAATTGCCACCAATGATACAGCAAAGGGCAGGGCCAGAAACAGGCGTGTGGAGATTGTTTATGAAAGGGATAGTATCGCCCGTTCTTTTGCAGGCATGAAAACAGGAAAATAGGATGACAGGGTTTATTCAAATCCTTAGGGATGGCAGCAGATATAACGGCTTTAACGCTTGAATTTTCTCAACTCTTCGGACACAATTTTTTTTAAAATTTCTTCAGGAACATTTTTTTTCATTCCCGGGCATGAATCTGCCATTGCGTTCCAGTTTTCAGGATGTTTAACAATGGCCTGTATAAATGGCCATGCCATGCACATGTATGGTTTTACAGGATGTATGGTGCACTGCTTTTCCATGTCAAAAAATATGCATTTCCCGTTTTCACCCTGTGACAGGACATGCCTTGTGCCGGACATGTCGCAGAATTTGGATATAAATTTGTCAACGTCAACATTTATATAATCTGCAATGTTTTCTATATCCTGCTCAGTAACATAGGTGCCGCCGAATCCTGTGCAGCATTCTCCGCATTGCCGGCATTGAAAAATATCATTGCCGGTATTAAATTCAGAACCCATGCCTTCCCTCCATTGCCCGTTGCAGAGTTACCTGGTCAACGTATTGAAGATCGCCTCCCATTGGAACACCCGAAGCAATTCTTGTTATTTTTATTCCTGTATTTTTAAGGCTGTCAGAAATATAGGAAGCAGTAGCTTCACCTTCAACATCCGTTCCTGTGGCAATGATGATTTCTTTTATTTCAGCAGATTTTGCCCTGAATAACAGTTCTTTCAATCTTATTTCATCGGGACCTATTCCGTCCATTGGGGAAAGTGCACCGCCGAGGATATGGTAGAGGCCTGAATATGAGCCCGATTTTTCAATGGCAGCCATATCTGCAGGGTTTTCAACAACGCAGATCACAGATCTGTTCCTTGCGGGATCACTGCATATTCTGCACTTATCTCTGTCACTTAAGGCAAAGCATACTGAACAGAGCTTCACCTTTGCCTTAAGTTCAAGAATATTTGATGCCAGAGCCTCGGCCTCTGCATATGGTGCGTGAAGAAGGTATAGGGAAAGACGTTCACCTGTTTTTCTGCCTATACCGGGAAGCCGGGAAAAGCTTTTGATAAGTTTGATAATGGATTTTGGATAATGATTCATTTCTGTGTTTATGAAAGCCCTGGGATATTCATCCCACCGGTGAGCTTGTTCATCTGGGATGATACCATATCCTGGGATTTGTTTAAAGCATCGTTTACAGCGGCGAGGACGAGATCTTCAAGCATTTCAATATCTTCAGGGTCAACAACCTCTTTTTCAATGGCAATTGCTTCAATTTTCTGCCCCCCGTTTGCAATCACTTTAACCATGCCACCGCCGGCGGTTGCCTCCACAGTTTTTGTTTTGAGTTCTTCCTGCATCTTCAGCATTTTTTTCTGTAATTTCTGGGCCTGTTTCATCATTGACCCCATATTCCCCATATTTTTCATTTTAATTTCCTTAATGTTGTTTATGGTTGTGTTTTAATATCAACAATACTTCCATTGAACATTTTAATGGCTTCGGCAACAAGAGGATGGCTCAGAATTTTTTTCCTTGCCTGTGCCGGCGTTTTTTCTTTTTTTGTGCCCGTCGGTTCAGAAGGCTTAACCTGCGGGGCTTGATTGAGTATTTTTATGGTCAGTTTCCTTTTAAAAAAGTTTTCTGCTGCTTGTTTTAATTCCTCCATTCTTGACTCAATTCTTGATAAATCCTTTGGCCTTAATCTGCCTTCAATGACCATCCCGGTTTCTGTGATTTCTTTTAACTTAACTTTGGATAAAACCACTGCCACAAATGGAAAATCCTTTCTGACTTCTTTTACAAAATTATCCCAGTTTTTTTCTATGTTAGAATTATGATTTTCTGCCTTACTTACATCGTCCTTTTTTACAGTTTGTTTTTCAGGAGATGGATATTTTTTACACTGTTCCTCAATGGTTTGCTTATTTATGTTGAAATTTTTATCCGCTGCATTGTTTTTAACAAGAAAATCAAGTTGTGCAATTATATCATCAATGTCAATTCCTTTTCTTATCTGCAGCAGGTTGAGAAGG
>WFQS01000267.1 GCA_015486915.1 Desulfobacteraceae bacterium | reverse complement strand
GTTTCCCTGTATGCGACCCTTGGCTGACCTGTTTCCACTTCAGCCTTATACTCCCTTTTCATCCTTTCAACATATACTTCAAGATGAAGCTCTCCCATTCCCTGGATGATGGTTTCACCGGTTTCCTTGTCAACATAACTTTTAAAGGTTGGATCTTCCTTGGTAAATCTGTTAATTGCCTTGGACATATTTATCTGGGATTTATTATCAACTGGTTTAATGGCAAGGGAGATAACTGGATCCATCACATGCATTGCTATCATTGTATAATTTACACCGGGACTCATGAATGTATCTCCCGATGCACAGTCAACACCAAACATTGCAGCAATATGACCTGCCGGGATTTCATCAATATCTTCCATTTCGGAAGAATGCATCCTGATGAGCCTTCCAACTTTGAATTTTCTACCGTTTCTTGAGTTAATCAAGGTGTCACCTTTTTTCAGATCACCCTGATATACACGAATATAGGTAAGTTGACCGTATTGCCCGTCCTCAAGTTTGAATGCCAGGGCAACAGTTGGTTTGTCAAAAACACTTTCAAGGGGTACAACTGCTTCCTGATTGTCGAGATCAATGGCCTCATTTTCTATATCAAGGGGCGATGGGAGAAAACTGATAACAGCATCAAGCAATGGTTGTACAGCTTTGTTTTTATAAGCGGAGCCCATGAAAACAGGGGTCATTTCCCTTTCAATTGTTCCCTTTCTTATAGCCTCAATGATCATCTCTTCACTGATCTCTTTCTCTTCAAGAATGGCATCTGTGAGTTCATCGGAGAACATGGAAGCAGCATCAATCATATCTTCTCTTTTTTCAGCTGCATCATCTTTTAAATCTGCAGGAATCTCTTTTTCAACAATTTTTTCCCCATTCTCACCCTCAAAATAAAAAGCTTTCATTTTAATGAGGTCTATAATTCCTTCATGTCTGTCTTCGAGGCCAATGGGAAGCTGCATTGGAATCGCATTGTGACCGAGTTTATCCCTGAGCTGTTTTACAACTCTTAACGGATTTGCACCACTTCTGTCACATTTATTTACAAAGGCTATGCATGGCACTTTGTATCTTTTCATCTGCTGATTCACGGTAATGGACTGAGACTGAACACCCGAAACTGAGCACAGAATAAGGATGGCGCCGTCAAGCACCCTTAGTGACCTTTCAACTTCAACGGTAAAATCCACATGGCCGGGAGTATCAATAATATTAATATCATGATCCTTCCATTTGCAGTGCGTAGCAGCCGAAGCAATGGTAATTCCCCGCTCTTTTTCAAGCTCCATGGAATCCATGACAGCTCCTGCTCCGTCTTTTCCCCTCACCTCGTGAATCTGATGAATTCTGTTTGTATAAAACAACACTCTCTCTGTAAGTGTTGTTTTACCGGAATCAATATGAGCGCTGATTCCGATATTTCTGACCCTTTTTAAATCCTTAAGCATGATTAAACTGTTCCTTATGACAAAAAATTAATACGCAGTTCCGTGCCATCACTATAACAATGACAATTACCGGTGATCTTAATGATTTTTATTTTTTTGTGATTGATAAATAAATCAGGTTTTGCTAATAGTAACACCTTGGAATTTTCAATTAAATTGCTTTTTAAAAATTTTATAAGTATAAATATTCCTATAAAATGTGTCAAGAAAAAAAGAGAGGTTTTTCCATTTGATCGATTTAAAACAGGGCAGACTCAATGATTCATGGGAAGAAATAATAAACATCGGAGCCAGGGAACTTGGTATTTCCCTTAATTCCAATCAATTAAACTGCATCTCTTTCCATGGCAGTGAATTGATAAAATGGAATAAAAAATTTAACATCACATCCATTACAGACCCCTTTGAAATTGCAGTCAAACATTTCATTGACTGCCTTGCCATTGTACCCCACATCCCGGATAATGCAAAAGTGCTTGATATAGGATCGGGAGGAGGTTTCCCGGGATTACCTCTGAAAATTGTCAGACCTTCCATTGAAATCATGATGATAGATTCCTCAAGAAAAAAAATTTCTTTTTTAAATTATATGATTCGAAGCCTCGGGATAACAGGTATTAATGCCATGCATACAAGGTGTGAAGACCTTTCAGAGAAGGAAAACTTTCAACACAGGTTTGATTTCGTTGTATCAAGGGCTTTCACATCCCTTGACAGGTTTTTTGATCTTTCCCTTCCATTCTTATCAACAAACGGAATCATTCTTGCCATGAAGGGAAAAGATCCTGAACAAGAGATGTCGTCAATTAAACAGAAGAAATTTTGCATGGAAAATATTTCCTATACCCTTCCCATGGGAAAGTACAACCGTTCCATTATTAAGATCAAACCGGTAATATAAAATTAGTGCATAAACTGCTTACCAATCTAAATATCTAATTGACATATCAATGCATATTGAATAAAGAATAAATTATCGTTATTTTGAATGATTCATCTTTTTATAAAGAGGATTTTATGGCAAGGCCAAAATTAAAGAAACATATAATAAACAGAGACTGGTGCAAAGGGTGCGGGATCTGCGTTCATTTCTGTCCGAAAGACGTTCTTGAACTGGATTCAATGGAAAAGGTTGTAGCGTTGCGCCCCGGGGATTGCATATGCTGCAGGATGTGCGAATTAAGGTGCCCTGATCTTGC
>WFQS01000266.1 GCA_015486915.1 Desulfobacteraceae bacterium | reverse complement strand
GTTATTCCCGTCAGTTTTTTTGAACGGAAAAATAATGCACATTATAATACAGTTGCAGTTATCGATGCAGACGGGTCCATCCTGGGCACTTACCGGAAAACTCATATACCGGATGGGCCTGGGTATGAAGAAAAATTTTATTTTAACCCTGGAGATACTGGTTTCTGTGTTTGGAAAACCCGTTATGCAACTATTGGCGTTGGTATCTGCTGGGACCAGTGGTTTCCTGAATGCGCTCGCTGTATGGCACTTATGGGAGCAGAAATATTATTTTATCCCACTGCAATTGGTACGGAACCACAGAACCATGACTATGATTCCAGCCAACACTGGCGGCGGTGTATTCAGGGGCATTCTGCTGCAAACATGATGTCTGTTGTTGTCTCAAACCGCATAGGCATGGAAAAAATTGATAATTCCGAAATTACTTTTTATGGATCGTCCTTTATTACTGATAATAAAGGAAAAATTATTGCAGAAGCTGATAAATTATCAGAAAGTGTACTATTATCAAAATTAGATCTTGATTTACAAAAAAAAGAGAGAGTCAATTGGGGTATTTTCAGGGACAGACGGCCTGAAAGATATGCACCTATTTTAACCTGTGACGGTGTGAAGCATTCACTATAGACTTTTATATAGATAATTTCGCTGCGTTATCAGTCGATGACGAGTTGATAAGCAGTCCTCCTTCTAACCTTGTGAAATTATTTATCTGAAAAACCATAAGTCACGTCATATAAAGATGATTATAAGGAGATTTTACCATGGGCAGAGATATTCAAACGGCCTTATCAGAGACAAAACGTATGTTTGAAATTATAACCGCACCTGAAGTTTCCCTTGAAATAAGGAAAAAAATTGCAAAGGAAACTACTGAGAATTTTGCCAATAATATTAATAAAGGTTTCTTAGAATATCGTAAATCAGTAACGGAATCCGGTGAATTTGCCGTTACGGAATGGTCAGGACAGGGATCGATATTAAAGGATGCTTTGGACAGGGAGTTTATTGATGCACTTGGGGGGTTTGGTATATATTCTCCCGGCATCAGGCATCCTAAGATAGTTGCAGCAGTTAAGGCTCAACTGGATAGAAGCCCTCAATACAGCCAGGAAATGCTTGATCCTCTCCGTGCTCACTTAATGAAGGTGCTTTCCATGCTGACTCCCGGAGAGATTCAGTATGGTTTTTTCATTAACAGTGGAACTGAAGCAGTGGAGGGAGCCATGAAACTTGCCAAACTTTATACTGGTAAGTCGGGTTTTATTTCCATGTTAAAATCTTTCCACGGAAAAACACTTGGGGCACTGTCATTAATGGGGAAATCGGTTTTCAGAAAACCTCTGCTGCCGCTTTTAGAAGGTGTAAGACATGTTCCTTTTGGGGATTATAAGGCTGTTGAAGATGCTCTTAAAGCAGCTCAACAGGTTGGAGACGGAATTGCAGCCGTTGTTGCTGAACCAATTCAGGGAGAAGCCGGTGCAATCGTACCTCCTGATGATTTCTGGCCTAACATTCGTAAAATATGTGATCGTTATGGAGTACTTCTTATTGCAGATGAGGTTCAGACAGGCCTTGGCAGAACAGGTAAAATGTTTGGTGTGGATCATTGGGATGTAGCACCCGATATCATGTGTCTTGGTAAAGCTCTCGGAGGCGGAGTTATGCCTATGTCTGCATTTATTTCCACGCCGAAAATATGGAAGTGCATGGAACCTAATCCCTTTATACATACATCTACTACTGGTGGGAACCCTCTTGCATGTGCAGCTGCACTGGCTCATATTAACGTTATGCTGGAAGAAGACCTGCCTGGCCAAGCTGCTGAAAAAGGCGCATATATTTTGTCAAAACTTGAAGAATTAAAGTCTAACTATCCGAAGATCCTTGCTTTCACACGTGGTAAAGGACTTTTGATTGGAATGGAATTCTTTTCAGATGAAATTGGTTATAAAGTTGCATCAGGTCTTTTCAGTCGCAGAGTTCTAACCGCAGGCACTCTCAACAATTCCAAGAATATTCGTATAGAACCTGCTCTTAATGTTTCTTATGAGATAATAAATGAAATCTTGAATCGTCTTGAGGACACATTTAAAAGTATAAATATAAAATAAATAAATTATTTTGCTCCTGAAAAGGGGCTCAATTATGTTTCATGCCATGCAAAAGGCTGCTGGTAAAACAGGAGGTGCTTATGAAATTTTTAAGAGTTAATATGGATGACCTTTCCATTAATACGGAAGCGGTTTCAAAGGAATATTATGGTCTTGGTGGTCGTGGTCTAACGTCAATTATGATCAACAAAGATGTTCCTGCCTCATGCGATACTTTGGGAGCAGACAATAAACTGATTTTTGCCCCGGGCTACCTTTCCGGTACAACTCTGGTAAACAGCAGCAGACTGTCCATTGGAGCAAAAAGCCCTCTCACAGGAGGTATAAAAGAAAGTAATGTAGGCGGTACAGTTGCAGCTGATATTGCTTCTCTTGGAATTACAGCTGTTATTATTGAGGGTAAAATAAAGGATGATAAATTTTATATTCTCAGAATAGATAAAAATGGTCAGGCAGAATTATTGGATGCGACTGCCTATACCGGTTTGAATACATACGATCTTGTAAAAAAACTTAAAGCTGATTTTGGTGATAAAAACAGTGTTACCTGTATAGGCACAGCTGGAGAAATGAAATTAAAAACAGCCTCCATACAGACCAGTGATTTTGATGGAAGGCCATGCCGTGCTGCAGGCAGGGGAGGACTGGGAGCGGTCATGGGTTCTAAGGGTATTAAAGCGCTTGTGGTTTCCCGAGGTGGTAAATCCGCTGATGAACTTGTCGACTATGATTTATTCAATAAAGCTGCAAAAGCATATGCCAAGGCTGTAAAAGCCGATGAATTCAGTGGTGAAATTCTACCTGAACTTGGAACAGCAGTGCTTGTTGATCCCATAAATGCAGCCGGCGGGTTACCAAGCTATAATGCCACAAAAGGGCAGTTTGAAAATGTTGACAAAATCAATGGCGATGCGCTTGCATCAAGGATTAAAAAACG
>WFQS01000265.1 GCA_015486915.1 Desulfobacteraceae bacterium | reverse complement strand
TATAAGTACAATATTAGTATTTAATGAGTTTAAAATCAAAAAAATAATATAACGGTCAATAACCCAGGTTAAACTTTACTTTACAAAGACATTCGTATAAAAAAATAAGAACAATAAAAGAAGAACTGTCACCAAATTTAAGAAATTTTAAAAAATGGGGAAGCCCTATATTGGAGATAATTATGGACAAGGACAAGTACATTCTTACCATGCTGGTGGAAAATGAACCCGGTGTAACCGCCAGAATTGCAGGACTTTTTGCCGGACGAGGTTATAACATTGAAACGATCTGCGGGGCTCCGACAGCTAATCCGAAAATGTCCAGAATTACCATCACAACAACTGCCAGGCCACTTCAATTGGAACAATGCATGAAACAGATCAAGCGCCTTGTAAACGTCATTAAACTACGAGATATGACAGGGAAAAAGGCTGTTAAACGTGAAATGGCTGTCGTTTGTGTTAAAGTGTTGCCGGAATCACGGGAAAAAATTGAAAAAATTATTGCAGACTGTGAGGGCAGAATCATGGATAGGGGACAGCAGTTTTATATCTTTGAGGTCACAGGAGACGAATACGCTATTGATGAACTGCTTGCCCTGCTTGAGCCGTTTGGTATCAAAAAATTAGCCAGATCCGGAGTCCTGGCCCTTTATAAAGAGTCCTGATTTAAAACATGGAGTTTGTTATGAGGCCGTATTAGATTTTTCCGGCCATACCTTTTCAATTATCCGGTTATACATGTTTTTCTTAAAGGAACTCTTGTAAAGTTCCTTTAAGAATAAGAGTTGGCTTCGCGCCTGCGGCCCTATATTTGTCAGAATCTTTGATTCTTTGAGACGGGTCTGAGCCAATCCAGATCCGCCTCATGGCCGTTATATTGTATCCTTGATGGCGGCCTGGGCTGCGGCAAGGCGCGCAATGGGAACCCTGTATGGTGAGCAGCTCACATAGGTAAGGCCGGTTCTGTGACAGAATTCAACGGATGCAGGATCTCCTCCATGCTCGCCGCAGATGCCAAGTTTAATATCCGGTCTTGTTTTTCTTCCTCTTTCAACAGCTGTTTCAATGAGGCTTCCAACTGCTTCCTGATCAAGTGTTTCAAAGGGATCATATGTAAGGATGGTGTTATCTATATAATCATTCATAAATGAGCCGATATCGTCCCTGCTGAATCCAAATGTCATCTGGGTTAAATCATTGGTGCCAAAGGAGAAAAACTCTGCATGTTCAGCCATTTTATCAGCCATAAGGGCAGCCCTGGGAATTTCAATCATTGTTCCGAACTGATGTTTAATGGACTCAATATTGAATTTTTTCAGTACATCATTGTAAACTTTTTCAGCAATATTTTTTGTAAACAAAAGTTCTTTTTCATTACACGTCACGGGAACCATAATTTCAGGCAGAGGATTTTTTCCTTTTTTAATCAATTCTGCTGCAGCCTCAAATATGGCCTTTACCTGCATTTTTGTAATTTCAGGATATGTAATTCCAAGCCTTACACCTCTGTGGCCCATCATTGGATTTGATTCCTTAAGGTTTGCACTTCTTTTTATAATGTCCTCAATATCAATACCAAGTTCTCTTGCAATCTCCTCCTGGTTTTCCCTTGATCTTGGAACAAATTCATGGAGAGGCGGATCAAGAAGTCTTAAAGTTACAGGCAGGCCATCCATAACTTCAAGGGTCCCCTGGATTTCTTTTTTAACAAATGGAAAAAGTTCATCAAGGGCTCTTTCTCTTTCATCCTTTGATTTACTTAGAATCATTTTTCTAAGTAGAAACAGGGGCCTGTCTGAATCAGTTCCGTAAAACATATGTTCTGTTCTGAAAAGACCTATTCCTTCAGCTCCGAATTCAAGTGCCTGGGCAGCATCATCCGGAGTATCAGCGTTGGTTCTGACTTTCATTGTTCTGTATTTGTCTGCACACTCCATGAATTTTTTGAATCTCGGATTTTCAGTGGCATCCATCATTTTAAGCAGGCCTTCATATACAAGCCCCCTTGTACCGTTTAATGTTAATTCATCACCCTGTTTAAAAACCCGGGCCCCAGCTGTAAGTGTTTTTTCCTGATAATTTATTTTTAATGCTCCTGCTCCCACAATACAGCATTTTCCCCATCCTCTTGCCACAAGGGCGGCGTGACTTGTCATACCTCCCCTTGCCGTAAGGATTCCTGCTGCAGCACGCATACCTTCAATATCTTCAGGATTTGTTTCATCCCGAATAAGGATAACGGATTTTCCCTTTCTTTCCCATTGAACAGCTTCTTCAGATGTAAAAACAATCTGTCCGAAAGCCCCTCCAGGACCTGCAGGAAGTCCTTCAGCAATTAAAGTTCCTGTTTTTTCAGCTTCAGGGTCAACAATGGGATGCAGCATTTCGTCCAATTGTTTTGGATTAAGACGGGTAACCATGGTTTTTTCGTCAATCAAACCTTCGGAGAGCATATCCATGGCCATATTAAGTGCAGCCGTACCAGTACGCTTGCCAATCCTGCACTGAAGCATATAAAGTTTGTCCTGCTGGATTGTAAATTCAATGTCCTGCATATCATGATAATGTTTTTCAAGCAGATCTCTGATATCTGCAAGCTCTTTATAAATTTCAGGCATTGCTTCCTCAAGGGATGGAAGGTGGGTATTCTGATCATTTTTTGTCATATTATTCAAGGGATTGGGAGTACGTATACCAGCTACAACATCCTCTCCCTGGGCATTTGGAAGCCATTCACCGTAGAATTTATTTTCCCCTGTGGCGGGATTTCTTGAGAATGCAACTCCTGTTGCTGATTCTTCACCCATATTACCGAAAACCATGCTCTGTACTGTGACCGCAGTACCCCAGTCATCGGGAAGATGTTCAATCCTTCTGTAAGAAACTGCACGTTTGCCATTCCAGCTTCTAAAGACTGCCCCAATTGAACCAAGTAACTGATCCCTTGGGTTATCCGGAAATTCTGCACCAAGTACCTCTTTTATTTTTCTTCTGAATTTATTGCACAGTTCTTTCATTTCTTCAGTGCTTATGTCAGTATCAATTTCATAGCCCTGATCATTTTTAAGATCGTTCATTATCATTTCAAGGTGAAGTCTGATTCCCATACCGTCTTTTGGTTCAATTCCTTCAGCTTTTTCCATGACAACATCTGAGTACATCATGATAAGTCTGCGGAAAGCATCATAAACAAACCATTCATTACCGGTTTTTTTAATAAGACCGGGAATTGTATCAGTACACAATCCTACATTAAGAACAGTTTCCATCATTCCGGGCATGGACTGCCTGGCACCTGATCTGCTGGATACAAGAAGTGGATTATCAGGATCTCCGAATTTCATTCCCATTATTTTTTCAATACCCTGCATTGCGCTGTCCATTTCAGCATGCAGAGTTTCAGGAAGCTTCCATCCTGCTTTAAAAAAATCGTTGCAGCATTCAGTGGAGATTGTGAATCCTGCCGGTACAGGAAGCCCAAGACGTGCCATTTCAGCAAGATTGGCTCCTTTTCCTCCGAGCAAATTTTTTTGACTTGCATCACCATCTGCACTGCCGTTACCAAAACTAAAGACGTAATGTGCCATTTGTTCCCTCAATATTTAATAGTTTAATCAATAAAAAATTATTTCAATCGTGCATGAACTCGAATTTTCAGTCTTTGTCCGGTCACTAAATATTATTAAAGCGGCCAGAGGAAGAGATCTGTATTTGTCAAAATCCAGCAATTTGGAACGAATAAAAGACGCGTATCACTGAGACATAGCAACTTTCAGCTCTTTTAATAACCGCCATGGGGCGAATCTGGATTCAGGTCCGGACCTGCCCAGAGAATAAAAAATTTTTACAAATCATGAAATCAACGTAACAGGTTACGTTCTGTTTCATATAACTGCCATGAGGCAGATCTTAACAGCGTTACAGTGCCTCTCAACGAACATAGAAAGAATATTTGTTACTTTGTCAAAATAGAGCTCTTTTTTATAAAAAATAAAATGATAAATAAAGCTGCATAAGCTTAAATATAAATTCTTCACTAAGTCAAGAATTTAATGAATTTATATTTAATATTTACTATATTATGGTACGTTCATGTGGGAAATTTCAGATTGAGTTGCTTTGCAATCATGGTGATAATTGTTTGATTTAAGGATTTCATGCCTGTGTTATAAAATTTCTTATCAGACGTTTTCCTATGCCGGTCATAATCGATTCCGGGTGGAATTGAACCCCGAATGTGGGGTGTTCTTTGTGGCGCAGTCCCATTATTTCATTATCACCTGTTCTTGCCGTGATGGTGAGGCATTTGGGAAGAGTTTTTTCATCAACTGCAAGGGAATGATATCTCATGGCAGCAAAGGGCTTGTTTATTCCCTTGAAAAGATTTTGTCCATCGGCCGTGATCATGGATGTTTTTCCATGCATGATTTTTTTTGCATGGATAATTTTTCCTCCAAAGGTCTGTGCGATTGTCTGGTGTCCAAGGCAGACCCCGAGAATGGGCAGATTTCCTGAAAAAAATTTTACAGCTTCCATTGATATACCGGCATCTTCCGGTCTTCCGGGTCCAGGTGAAATAACTATCGCATTGGGATTGAGTTTTTTTAAATCATTTATGCTTATTTTATTATTTCTGAAAACCTTAACCTCTGCTCCCGCCTGCATGATATAGTGCACAAGGTTGAATGTAAATGAATCGTAATTATCAATGACCGCTATGAGCATGATCTGACTCCGTATTTTCTATATTTGTTTAGAGGCGACCGGGCAAATCCGGATCGGCCTCATGGCCGTTTCAGGTTCTTTCTGCTGCTGTTTTTCCTGACATTGCAAGTTTCAAGGCATATTCCACACTTTTTGCCTTGTTCATGCATTCTTCAAGTTCTTTTTCAGGTACGGAATCTGCAACTATACCTGCTCCTGCCTGAATAGTCATTTTCCCGTTTTCCATGACAGCGGTTCTAATCGTTATGGCAAGATCCATGTTTCCGGAAAAGGAGATATAACCTGCAGCACCTCCATAGGCACCCCTAGGATTTTTTTCAAGTTCTGCTATTATCTCCATTGCCCGGATTTTGGGAGCACCGGAAAGTGTTCCTGCAGGAAAGGTTGCCTTTAGAAGATCCCAGGCATTAAGATCCTGCCTGATGTCACAGCTTATGTTGGAAACAAGGTGCATCACATGGGAATATCTTTCCACAAACATCATATCGGTAACCTGGACACTTCCTGGTTCTGCAATCCTGCCAAGGTCATTTCTGCCGAGATCCACCAGCATGAGGTGCTCGGCACGTTCCTTTTCGTCTTTCAGCAGTTCATCGGCAAGACTTATATCTTCCTGTTCGGTTTTCCCCCTTTTTCTCGTTCCTGCAATGGGACGCAGGGTTGCCGTCCTGTTTTCAAGGCGCACCATTGTTTCAGGGGATGACCCGGCAATGGTAATATCCTTAAAATTCATGAAAAACATATATGGAGACGGATTTATATACCTCTGAGCCCTGTACAGCATAACGGGATCAACAGGAGCTGTGCATGAAAATGGCTGGGAATAGACCGCCTGGATAATATCACCCTCTATTATATGATTTTTTATTTTTTTTACACCCTGAACATAGGTTTTGTGATCTGTTTCAGCTTTTAATTCAACAGCGGCATCCATTGCTCTCTTGTCCACCGGGGAAGGACCATGTATTTTATGTATCATTTTATCAAGTTCAGCACTTGCCTTATCAAAAACACGTGAATAATCCGTATTGCCGTCAGTGTAGCATATCCTCACACAGGTCAGTGTCTGTTTGATATTGTCAAAAATAATCATGGAGTCAGGTATTATAAAATGGGCATAGGGTGTATTTTCCGGAAGAGATACCGGGATTGATTCAAAAAATGATACCATTTCATAGGTGATATAACCTGTGAGACCGCACCAGAATCTTGGCAGATCCTTTACAGGGGCAGGATGGTATTGTTCTGTGATAGTTTCAAGTACTTTTAAAGGATTACCCTTGTGGAGTATTTTTTTATTTTCACTTTCGGAAGAGACCTCAACGTAATCAGAAAAAACTTTGATATGATTTTTTGCAGAAACTCCAAGAAAGCTGTACCTTGCCCAGCGTTCTCCTCCTTCAACACTTTCAAGCAGAAATATGGGTTCTTCTCTGCGGTAAAATTTTTTAAGTATAGAAACAGGCGTTTCCATATCAGCGAGGATCTCCGTACATACTGGAATAACATTGCTTTTCCCGGCAAGCTCAATAAATGTTTTTTTTTCCGGGAACCGGTTTAGTATCATAGTTTGTTTTCCTGCTTGTTTTAATTTTAAATATATAACTGCCATGAGGTCGATATGAAGATTCTCATGCAGCCTCAAAAAATCAGAGATTTTGACAAAAAGTAAAACTCTTATTATAAAAATTTTTAACAGGAGTTTCATATAAACTGCCATGAGGCAGGTCTGAACTGCATTACAGTGCCTCAAAAAATCAGAGATTTTGACAAACATAAAAAGAGCATTTGTGACTTTGTCAAAAGCATGCTCTTTATTATAAAAAAATGGTCTTGAGGCCGATCTGGATGAGGCTTTTAAAAAATACTGTTTTTTGAAATAGCAGAGGTATCTTTAATTTGTCAAGAATTATGTTTCTTTTTATAGAAACATGATGTTCATTTCCAGCACGGGACCTAACTGACAGTGATTATGAATTAAAAAGTTCTGCTGTGATATAATATCATTTAAAATGAAAAATAATTCATATTGATTTTTTTATTGTTTATAAGTATTGTCCTATTGGGGTGTTAGGCAGTAGACTTGTTAAATGCCAAGATGATTCTAAAGTCTGAGATCCTTTTTGTAAAATTTTTTCATCCTGTTTAAGGAGCTATTTATAAAATGGTAGACAATTTAGATAGAGCAGCAACTATTGGTGACAGTATTTCCTTAGAACTTTTAACGTCCAACGTAAGGCTTCCTCCACTTCCTACCAATGGAGAAAAACTTCTTACTATGACGCAGCAGCCGGTTGATGAAATAGATATTATGACTTTTGCCCGACTTGTTGAGGTTGATCCCGGCCTTTTTGCCAGTGTTATGCAGTTGGCAAATTCACCATATTATGGCGGAGTGGAAAAAATCATCAGCCTAAGAGC
>WFQS01000264.1 GCA_015486915.1 Desulfobacteraceae bacterium | reverse complement strand
GAGAAGAAGCTTTGGCCTTGTCATAATAGCCCTTGAAATGGCAAGCATCTGCTGCTCCCCGCCACTTAAGGTTCCACCTGCCTGACTGCGCCTCTCTGCAAGAATTGGAAACAGTTCAAAAACATATTCAAAATCTTTTTTTATCTCAGCTTTGTCGTTTCTTAAAAAAGCTCCCATATCGAGGTTTTCCATAACGGTAAGATATGGGAAAATTCGTCTTCCCTCGGGAACCTGATTGATTCCAAGGGCTACTATTTTATCGGGGGGTGTGTTATGGATCGGCTTGCCTCTGAAGAGAATCTCGCCTTTTCTTGCCGAAACAATGCCTGATATTGTCATGAGAGTAGTGGACTTTCCTGCCCCATTTGCACCTATCAGAGTAATAATTTCTCCCTCTTCAACATCCATGCTTATACCCTTCAAAGCCTGAATATTACCGTAAAATGCCTGAATATTTTTTAACTTAAGCATCGATTTCCACCTCTTCTCCGAGATACGCTTTTATAACTACGGGATTATGCCTTATATCTGCCGGCTGACCTTCTCCTATTTTTTTCCCATAATCCACAACATAAATTCTCTCGGAAAGGCTCATCACAAGTTTCATATCATGCTCGATGAGAAGAATGGATATTTTTTCCTCATCTCTTATTTTAAGAATAAGATCATGGAGCCTCCGGGTTTCATTGGGATTCATGCCTGCTGCCGGTTCATCAAGAAGAAGAAGAAAAGGGTCTGTTGCCATTGCCCTTGCAATTTCAAGACGTCTCTGGGCACCATAGGGAAGATTTACGGCAAGTTCATTTACGTACATTTCAAGACCGATTTTCTCAAGGATGGAATAACTTTTTTCAGCTATAAAAGTCTCCTCGGCCCTGGTTGATTTTCCCCTTAAAACCGCACCTAACACACCTGTTTTCGTAACCGGATGACAGCCTATCATTACATTTTCAAGCACACTCATGGATGAAAACAGACGTATGTTCTGAAAAGTTCTTGCAAGGCCTTTCTGTGTGACAATATTGGGCTTTAAACCATTAATCCTCTCTGTCTTATTGTTGCGTGTGATATTTACATCACCGTCTGTGGGTTTATATATTCCAGTGATGCAATTAAAAAAGGTGGTTTTCCCTGCGCCATTGGGTCCGATTAAAGCGACAATCTCACCCTTGTTTATAAAGAGATCAAGGCTGTCTATTGCCCTTAAACCGCCAAAATTCATGGTGAGTTTTTTTACTTCAAGAATTGGTTTCATTTAATATAGCTTTTGTATTGTCTGATTTATTATCTATTTTTTTTAACTTATATGTCTTGCGTACGTTTTCAATCATACCATTGGGCCTGAACACCATCATGAGAACAAGAACGGAACCAAAGGCAAGCATCCTGTACTGGGCAAAGGCCCTTAAATATTCAGGAAGAAGTATAAGAAGAAGCGCTCCCGATATAACACCTGCTATGGAACCCATTCCCCCGAGAACCACTATGCACAGGATAATAACCGATTCCCAGATAGTAAAACTTGCAGGGTTAATAAATGTGGTTTTTGCAGCAAAAACAACCCCTGCCATGCCAGCCCAGGTTGCACCGAGGGCAAAGGCTGTAAGTTTTGTTTTAGCTTTGTCTATGCCCATGGCCTGGCATGCTATTTCATCATCTTTAAGGGCCACCCATGCCCTGCCTATCCTTGAATCCTTCAGCCTGTTAATCACAAAAATTGTAAAAATAACGAGAACAACAATAATATAAAATATATATGTGGTTGTTGCTCCAAGGGATAGTTTTACTCCGAAAAGAGGCGGAGGCGGAATATTTGCAATACCGCTTGGTCCAAAGGAGAATGCATTCCAGTTCTCAAGTATAATTCGTATTATCTCACCAAACCCAAGTGTTACAATGGCAAGATAATCTCCTCTGAGTCTTAAAACGGGATATCCCAGGATAATTCCAAAAGTTGCAGCAAGAATGCCGCCCATGGGCAGTGCAAACCAGAAGCTCACCCCGTAATGAAGGTTAAGCAGGGCATATAAATACGCTCCCAGGGCAAAAAAAGCCACATACCCGAGATCGAGAAGACCTGCAAGTCCCACAACTATATTTAATCCAAGCCCCAGCATGACATAGATCAACGCTGAAATCATGATATTGGTCTGGTACATTGAAAATATATGGGGAAAAAGAAGGGTGAACACGACAAGTGCGCCACACAGGGGGACAAAGATTTTTTTGTCTTCAGATATTTTCTGAATAAAGCCGGTTTGATCTTTTTCCTTTTCCTTTTTCCCACCCATTTCCTTCTGTCTGATCATGTACCGCCACAGCATGGAAAGAAAAAAGGCCCCTATACCTATATAAACCATGTTATGCCATCGCCAGTTAACCGTAT
>WFQS01000263.1 GCA_015486915.1 Desulfobacteraceae bacterium | reverse complement strand
GCTCAATGATACAAATCATACCGATGATATCAGCATGGTATGAAATTCAAACACAAAATTTGCTGAAATGTATTTGTACCAGAGTGATAAAACCCATGCAGAAACAATTTATTTTTAAAATTTGAGTGATCATTTTTGGTTGCAGCAGTTTTATCTGCCGCAGCTGTTACTGGGAAAAGCCAGGATATTGAGGAAGGTAAGGGTACTTTTTAATGGTTCCCTTCTTGTTTAATTATTTTTACAGGAGGATATTTTATTATGACGGATTTTTACATTAATCTGTTTTTGGACGATGATGCAGTTAAAAAAATTGAAGAAGTTGGTCTTGGAGATGAAGTCAAGGAAATAGATGGTAAAAAAGCAGTTCAGGTCAGTATAACCAAAAAAGATAAAAAGAAACTTGGAAAGGGTTTTGCAGACCTGACCGTTTGTGAAGATAATACCTGTGTACTCCCCGATGACGGAGCGACAACATTATTAAACATCATCCTGGAAATGAAATCTCTTGATGTAATGAAATTTGCAATTACTAAATTGTATAATCCACTTGCAGGAAGAGGTATCTCCGGAAGAGGCGGACACTGATTAATAAATTTGAGCCGGCAATTTTCAATTGTTTATTTTCTTCGTATATTTTTTAAGTTGAGTTCCTGCGTTGAATTAAAGTTCCCAATGAAAATCTGCCGGCTGGTTTTATCTCAGGGTCATCGGATCAGACTTATGGCCGTTTATGAGAAAAAGCTCATTTCTAATAAAAGTAACATGCTCTTTATGTTCATTGAGAGGTACAGAAGCGCAGTTCAGCCCGGCCTCATGGCCGTTATAAAAAAGCCCCATGTGACACAAGAATCTTTCCGTCAACAATCACATCCCTTACATCCGATCCCTTTGCTGAATAAACAAGGCTTGAACAGGGATTATACATTGGAACAAGATGCGGCGTTTCAGTATCAATTATAATGATATCTGCCTTTTTACCGGACCTTAGAGAACCTGTAATCTTATCAAGTCCCAGTGCCTCTGCCCCCCCTGTTGTTGCCATTTTAAGAATTTGTTCTGCTTTCATAACACATGGATCTGACAAAGCAGCCTTGTGCAGCTTTGCTGCCATGTCCATTTCCGTAAAAAGATCAAGGTTGTTATTACTTGCGCTCCCATCTGTCCCAAGACCTGTTGGAATGCCTGCTTTCAGAAATTTTGTAACAGGTGCAATCCCAGATGCAAGTTTCATATTGCTCTCTGCACAATGGACAATGGAGGCACCGCTTTTTTTTATAATTTCAATGTCTTTTTCATCAACCCAAACGCAGTGAACAAGCAGAGTTTTTTCATCAAGAACACCAATGGAATCCAGATACCTGACAGGAGACAGGCCTTTATTTTCCCGGATCATATTTTTTTCATTTTTTATTTCACTCACGTGGATCTGGAAAAGGATGTCAGCGGCATCTGCAGCCTTTTTTGCCTTCTGCAGTGTTTTCTTTGAGCATGTATAAGGAGAATGACAGAAAATGGATGGATAAAGCCTTGATGATTTATCGGATAGAGTTTCAACAAAATCAACGGCATTTTCAATGTTCTTTAATGGATCAGGCACTCCCGGTGCCGGAAAATCGATAACGCCCTGCCCCAGTACAGCCCTTATACCGGACGACAGGGCAGCTTCTGCCACTTTTCTTTCATAAAAATATCCATCACAGCATGTTGTTGTACCGGACAAAAGGAGTTCCCTGCAGGAAAGAAATGACCATTTTTCAACAGATTCAGGATTAACCTCTTTTGCTTCTGCAGGAAAGATATGTTCATTCAGCCATTTTTCAAGGGGCAGATCATCTGCAAGCCCCCTGAACATGGACATTGGAAGATGAGTATGACAATTTACAAGTCCGGGCATCACAATACAATTGGAGGCATCAATTATATTCATATTTGAAACAACAGCATATTTTTCAGGCATTCTGTCGTATCTGCCGACAAAATCGATCAAAGCGTCTTTTATAATGATACAGCCTTTTTCAATGGAAAATGGCTCCTTTTCCATTGTAAGAATCAAGCCGTTTTTGATCAGAGTATAATTTTCCATTAATTACCTTTTCTTAAAATATAAAATATCCCCTGAAACATCTGCAATTGAAGGCACACCCGTTAGAACCATTGCCTGCTCAAGCTCTGTTTTGATTTTATCAATGTATTTTTCAACGCCTTCCTGAAAACCGCCGACAGCTGCAATGGAAAATGGACGTCCAATCATCACTGCATCAGCCCCGAGTGCAATGAGTTTTAAAACGTCCCCGCCGGTTCTCACACCACCATCGGCAAGAATTGTAATTTTTCCTTTGACGGCATCGGATATACCGGGCAGCACATCTGCCACACCCGGGGTATAGTCCAGAACTCTTCCGCCGTGGTTGGAAACGACAATGGCATGGGCACCTGCATCCACAGCAGACACGGCATCTTCAACGGTCATAATTCCCTTAAGGATAAATTTGGCAGAAACACTTTTGATGATCTGTGCTAATTTTTCAACGGTTTTGGGGGTGACCGGTCTTCCCATCTTCCTTAAAGTGATCAAACCTGCAGCGTCAATATCAATTCCCATGATATCGGCCTTGCTGTTTCTGACCTTATCCAGTTTCTCAAAAAGCTCTTTATCCTCCCATGGTTTGATAAACGGTATTCCATGGCCATCGGCCTGCTTTATCACACTCAGACCTGTTTCATGGATAAAATCAGGGACTCCATCTCCAGTGCATCCGATAATTCCCTTTGCCCGGCATCCGAAGATGATGGATTTTATATAGTCCTCTTCGGATATGCAGTCCCCCATATTGAACGATACTCCGCCAATGGGGGCTGCAAGTACAGGTAGTAAAAGTTTTTTCCCAAGGATCGAAACACTTGTATCAGGTTCAACGACATCATGGACAAGACGCATGTTAAACTGAATTTTTTTCAGTGCATAAATGTTTGCTTTAAACGATGATGCCGTTCCAAGTCCGCCCATACCCGGGACTTCTCCCACACATGCATCCCCGTTGCATTCCCTGCATACCCTGCAGTATCCCTTCATTAATTTTCTGGCATTAGCATAGATCTCTTTCATAATTTTCTCTTCCTTTTCATCAACATTATTTTTTTGGTCCGTCTTCCATCTATTATCATAAGTATGAGAAAAATACTGCCAAAGGCGCCGAAAAAAGAAGTGTGGCGGAAGGTATCCTGAAATGACAGACTGAGAGCCTTGACACTCTGTACCCGTACAAGAAGGCCATGAGCCCTTGCCACGGCAAGATCAACCGGCATGAATCCGGACATATGATTTGCAGCCTGTGTGATAAACCCGTTAACATATCCATGATTCTGCAGAGCGGAAATTCCCTCATAATGAACTGCATGTCTCATCTCAAGGGTGTTGGTTGCCATTGCCGTTCCAAGAGAGCCACCGAGAAAACGCAGATAATGCATGATACTGACACCCTGGGATGTATACGGACCGAGTTTTCCAAGAGCCTGGGCTGAAACAGGGGCAAAAAAAGAACCCAGTGAAACGCCAAGGGGAATTGTAATGATGGCAGCCCTCACCGAGGGTGTATAGTAATTCAGTGAAGGTATAAGGTAAAAACTTGTGACAAGATAGATGAGAGTGCTGACAACAAGAACTGAAGTGGGGCCGAAGCGGTCACTTAGAATTCCGGCTCCGGGGGATAAAATGGCAATAAATATTGCAAATGTAAGCATGTGTATGCCCGTTGCAAAAGTTCCGAGATGCTTTAAGGTCTCATAGTACAGGGGTAGAAGATAAAATATCTGGTAGATGGAAAGTCCCATTACAAGGAAATAAAAACCCATGGACAGGGTGTATTCCCGGATTTTAAAAATATTCATATCAATTAAGGGACGGATACTGAACATCTCAGATAAAACATAAAAAATAAGGGCGATAAACGCAACGGATCCGAGAATCACGATAAGATTTGACTGTCCCCATCCCAACTGCTGTCCTTTGGAGAGCAGTATGAGCAGTGAAATGGTAAAAGTGGCAATAAAAAAATAGCTGATAAAATTGAAATGCAGTTTTTCACGATGTCGGACAATGACCGGAAGAAAAAAAATGGCTGCCACAAAGTTCAGGATACCGGTGGGCAGGTTTATATAAAACACCCAGCGCCATGCAAGGTGTTCAGTAATCCAGCCCCCCACCGTGGGTCCGAGGGAAGGGGCAAAACTTACGCCCATGGCATATATACCCATGGCGAGACCGTGCTTTTCAGGAGGATAAAGGGAGAAAAGAATGGTCTGTGCACTGGCCATTATAAACGCCTCCCCCATGCCCTGCATCACACGCGATCCTATCATCTGCTGCAATGAGGTTGCAGAACCGCATAGAACACTTGCAGAAGTAAAGAGAACAAGTCCCGTTAAAAACACATTTTTCAGTCCTGCAACTTTAACGAGACTGTGGGTTAAAAGCAATCCAACCGCTGCTGCAATCATATAGGCAGTTATAACCCATTGTACACCGTAGAGATCTGTGGAAAGAGGCCCCATCATTTTGGGAATAACCACATCCACCACAGTTGTGTCAAGAATGGCCATAAAGGCCCCGAGCATGACAATAATGGTGAGAAAGGCTCTATATCCCTTTGAGATCATATCATAGACAGGGATTTCGCCATTGTTTTCCCTGGCTGTACTCATTTGAGGCCTTTATTTTGCGACTCTGCTTCAGAATCATTGTGTCTTTTGATCTCCACCTCTCCGCCCATTCCAACCTTTAACAGGCTTATATCTCCTTTTGTAATCATTATCCTCACCGGTATGCGCTGGGAAACCTTGGTAAATTCACCGGCGGAAATATCACGCGGGGCAAGGGCAAAAGTTGCTGCAGAAGCAGGCATGATTTTTTCAACCCTGCCCTTATAGGTTAAATCAGGATATGCATCAATGGTGATATCAGCCACTGCTCCGGGTTCAACACCGGCAAGTTTCTGTTCCTCAAGCAGGGCAATGATATAAATATTTTCAGGATCGATCAGGGCAAAAGCCACCTTTTGGGGTGAAACAATAGTTCCGGGGGTTATAAATCGTCTCGCAACCCTGCCCGTAAGAGGGCTTCTTAATATACATTGTTTCAAATCATTTTCAGCATTTTTTAATTCTGCGCTTGTACCCTTGATTTTTTCTTCAAGAACCTCAATCTCTTTTTCGGTTTCCATGACATGCATTTTTTTAACTTCGGCCAGTTCCACACGGCGGCGGGCCGTGGCAATTGATGCACCAATGGCATCTTTTTTTTCAATAAGTGCCTTTTTATCAAGCTGCTTTGCCCTTAAACGGGTATGGATATCTTCAGCTTTACTGTGGGAGACTGCCCTTGTGGTCACGAGATTTTTATAACGCCTGTTGTCCCTGACAAGCTGTTCAACTTCGACCTGAACAGCCTCGACTCCGGCTTTTAAGGCATCTTTCCGCTTTTTTAATTCTTCAACATTTAAGACTGCAATTTCTTTATCAAGAATCGTTTCCTTTTTTATCCTCTGCAGAAAGATTCTCTTTACCTGGAGTTCTTTTTCTTTTGCTGCAAGGTTTGCAGAAAGCTGTTCAACAGCAAGACGGTAGTTTGTATCATCTATTCTGGCAAGAATTTCATTTTTGTTAACCGGGTCACCGTTTTTTTTGGTGATGGTCAGAACCCGGCCGTTTACCCTGTTAAAACCTATGGCGGTGAGTGTATCAGTTTTAACAAACACAGCATCGGTAACAGCATAGGCGATCCTGTGACGGACAAAACGAATCGTTACAAGAATAATGGCAATTGCCAGTATGATTAAAAGAACAGCGGCAAAAAGTTTTCCCCGGGATTTTTTATTGTTTTCTTCCATGATTTATTTTCCAAAAATATTTTTTTTGTGATGTAAATATAAAAAAAGGCATTGTTTGTCAATGAAAGCACAAAATACATTGCCTTTCAGTGATAAGGGATGACAATCCATAACCATGGACAAAAAATTGAGGATCAAAGGCGCGAAGCCGGTAAACGAATTAATTTCTCGTCTTTTTTTTATAAAAGTCAGGT
>WFQS01000262.1 GCA_015486915.1 Desulfobacteraceae bacterium | reverse complement strand
TGATCTCCAGGATGAAATCATAAAAAGAACCGGGCATCAGTGTTTTTTCTGATCTTTTTATTATAACGACCATGAGGCCGAGCTGAACTGCGTGTCCATAAAAGCGTGGATACCATTGAAAAAATCAGCTGCAAAATTTCAACCGCATAACAGCAATCAGTTGATTTCAACCTTGATTAAAAACAGAGGAAATAAAAAAATGACAATAAAAGTATGCATTGCAGGAGCCACAGGATGGGCTGGCTCAGCTTTGACAAAAGCGGTTCACAAGGCAGATGACATGGAAATTTCAGGTGCGATTTCCAGGTCAGGAAATGGAAAAACAATCAATGAAGTTCTCGGCATTGATGCCCAAGATGTTGTCATTGCAGGATCTGTAGATGAAGCATTAAAAACAGGCAGCGATGTCATGGTGGAATTTACAAAACCTGATGCTGCAAAAAACAATATTTTGTCAGCGCTGAATTCAGGGGTCAATGTTGTGGTGGGAACCTCAGGGATCAGTGATGAAGATTACGCAGAAATTAATGAAAAAGCACTAAAGGAAAAACTCGGTGTACTTGCAGCGGGTAATTTTGCCCTTACCGCAGTTCTTTTGCAGAAGTTTGCCCGCATGGCTGCAGCTTATATACCCCACTGGGAAATAATTGATTATGCGGGTTCCGGCAAAGTGGATGTTCCAAGCGGCACAGCACTGGAATTGGCAAGCCAGCTTGGCAATATCGGGGAATCCAGCCTGGATATTCCAACGGACAAGCTCCACGGCCCCAAAGAAACCCGTGGTGCAAGGTTAAACGGCTCACAGGTTCATTCCGTGCGCCTGCCCGGATATGTCCTTTCAGTTGACGCAATCTTTGGGATGGAAGACCAGAAGCTTGTTATACGCCACGAAGCAGGATCAAGTGCAGCGCCCTATGTTGAAGGAGCCATGCTTGCCATCCGTAAGGTTGGCACATTCACAGGACTTAAACGTGGGCTGGATTCCATAATGGATATCTGACGGCAATGAGGCAAATCTGGTGACTCTCAGACTGCCTCTCAACAAAACATGGGCCGTAGGCGCGAAGCCAACTCTTATTCTTAAAAGAACTTAGGATCGGAGATGAAATAAGTTGAACAGAAATAGCGCAGGATTCCGGCCCATGTACAAGGCGCATTAAAGGTTGCATACTCAACGTATTCAGCCTTTGATGCAACGAAGTAGATGGGCCGGAAGACAAGCAATCTCGTTCAACTTATAAAATTTTCGATCCTTAGCAGGGTTTCATATAAAAAAGAGCCGCCATGATGCCAAGCGAACTGCGCTACATCGTACCGAGGGATACCATGCAAGCTAAAGACAATTTGCCTTACATAGACAAATCTGAAATTTTATCAGCCGAATTTAGACGACTTTACAATAAAAGAATCTCAACTAAAAATGCCGCAAAAAAAATCAAGAGAAAAAACCTGCAAACGCAGGATAAAATTAAAATTCTAAAAAAAACGGGTAACTGTTGTCATATTTGTGGTCAAGAATTAAATACTTCTAACTTTCAGGCCGACCATATTGTGCCTCAATCAACTGGAGGTAACAGTGAAATAGAAAACTATTTAGCTGCTTGTAATTTATGCAATAGTTACAGATGGAACTACCTTCCAGAAGAAATAAGATGGATAATAAAAATAGGCGTATGGGCAAAAACTCAAATTGAATTTGAAACTGAAGTTGGGGAAAATATTGCAGAATCATTTATTGAACATGAAAAATCCAGAGAACAAAGAAGGAAATCCCCCAGACAAGGACTAAAGTTAAATACGGATAATTACCCTGTTCGTGAGAAAATTGATTATACTGAAATTCAACGCAAAACAAAGTGATTTTCTTTTTCGAATAATTTCTCATAATTACCAAATCACATAACAAACGCATCCACAGCTGACCGGAATTAAATAAAATTTGTTTTGAGCATTTATTCTTATTTTTTTATCAAAAAATGTTTGACAAATGCAATTCAACAAATATAGTATCC
>WFQS01000261.1 GCA_015486915.1 Desulfobacteraceae bacterium | reverse complement strand
CATAAAATACTGGTTAGAAAGTGCGGATCATGACCTGGAAACGGCAGAGAGCATGTTTCAAAAACACATAATCTTGTCAGGTTGGCTGAAATTTCAAAAATAGAGCTTACTGAACAGGAAAAAAATTTCGCTGGACAAGATAAAATCAGGGCTTTAACTTTATCGGTTAGCAGCGAACTGGAGGTAATACCATTTGCCCCGAAAGACTTCACACCTGACAATCCCTTTGCAAAGGAAATTATGTCTACAGGGATAAAAATAACATAGTTGCTTATCCCGATTTTGCCAGTCTGAACATAAGGATCGGAGATGAAAATATTGTAAATCTGTCCCCATTTCTCCCATTTCTCGCCAGGTGCAATTATAGTTCAACCGAATAAGGGTTTAAAAACTGCCGTTTCCAAAGAAGCTTCTTATCCACTTCATTTAACTCGGCTTCTTTACAGACATTTTCCCAATGTTGCTCAATCACGGTAATCTGGAGATGGAATATGAGACGGGCCTCTTCTTCAGTTAAAAGGAAATTGTGCGCGGTCTCTAAGCATGACTTGAGCCTACTCAGATTGTTCTCACCATATATGCGCATGGCCTGTGAAGCCTCATTGCCTGTGCGGCCTTGTGGACAAATATCATAAGCAGGTGTAAGTGTCAGCACAGAGCCATCCCAGAAGGCTGCATGGTTTCGTGCGTGATCGTCAGTGTTTCCGCATAGAATATTGAAGACAAGCCGGGAGAACATCTCTTTGAGTGTCGGCCTTGGATTGGTAAAACGGTGGCGGATAATTTCAGATAAGGTTTCATAGCTGGCGTAACGCGCCATCATGTCATCCAAAGCAAACAGAGTCAGGGCTGAAACCATAGCCTTGCGAGCCCACTTACCCGCTTTTGGTTCGCGATCGAAACGCTCGATCAGAAGAACATCCCTGTTCGCTGCTTTTTTCAATGCTACGGGTGCGACATCCAATCCTGCCAATTCCGCTAACCGCATGGCAATGTACTCAGCTTTCACGACGTTGTACAGATCTGTGCTGGATGAAAATTTGGCCACGTATTTTTTACCGCCTTCTTCAACCAGGGCTTTCGGACGAGCCCCACCTATAGAGCTGCCATGAAAAAGCGCCTGATCCAACTCCGGAGTGAGTGGAATTCCTTGCTCAACTCTTTCTGCAGATGCCAACAACTCTTCCATACTGACATTGTTTACACTACGCGGCACATATTCTGTAGGAGACTGTTGAAAATCCAGGGCACCAATTCGATCTGACCCAGACTCCAGCAGGTACGTCAATTCATCTAAATCGGCTGTATCTACGCTGGCGCCTTTCAATCCTAATTTTTTGTTGATAATCACACGTCTTCCCCAAGCATCAGGTGCCGCATCCCTGATGCAGCCGGGCATCGTCAACCCCTCGAGCAAGGGCAACAATCCAGTTCTCAGCGGCAATTCGGGTTCGTAAATTGCAATTGCAGGCTTGCTGGCGTTGATACGCTCCAAGTAGCTTTTACCATAGTTGAACATGATATTGCCGTTATCTGCTTCAAGACGCCCAGCCACAACCGGTTCGGTTTCACCGGGGAGCCAGATCCAGACAAAGGCTTCTTTTTCTGTCCTAAAAGTCATCTATCACCTTTTTCGACTTTTTGCGAACAGACTTTGGCATGAGTGCCAGCTTTTCCTTTGTGTGACGAAACTGTTTGGCCAGAGCGCTTCCATCAGCCTCAAACAGCTTGATGCCGACAATGGTTGCCACTTCGAAAACGGCTCCAATTTCACATTTGAGGTTGCCTTTTTCAATGCGTTGCAGCAACCCTCTGGAAATACCAGCACGATCCGCCAATTCTTTAGCGGTAAGCTTGCGCTCATAACGTGCTTCTCGGATCAACGCGCCGAGCAAGGCTGCTGCATCTCGGCTATACCGTGAGTAGGTGCGTGCGATAGACTTTGGCATCTCTTTCCTTTGGTTTATATATAGATCATAATATAATTATATGGTCTTTTTGTAGCTCAAAACTACTATGTTTAAATCAACTTGTCAAATAATATTTTGATCTATCACGGCTGACGTATGAAATATTGTAAAAAAATTTTGCGGCATAAATTTTTCAATTTTTCACCTATCCTGGATTTTTTTTGGTGCAATACACATTAAATGGGGAAAATATCTGTTGTCATTTGAAATTATTTAAAATATTTTCCACTTGAGTTTTTATTTGTGCATACCCCTCCCCTTGTTGGTTCTGCTGTTAAACTTGTGAATATTTTTTGCCTATATCAGGCGTAGTTGGAACTTTTTT
>WFQS01000260.1 GCA_015486915.1 Desulfobacteraceae bacterium | reverse complement strand
GCCCAGATTTGCCTCAAAGAATCAAAGATTCTGACGAAAAATGAAAGTTACACGTTTTTTTACAAAGATTTTCCTATAAAAATAGAGTGCAAATTTAAAATTCCATTGGCTGCGCGCCTTCGGCCTTATATTTGTCAGAATATTTGCTTCTTTGAGGCCGTTTTCAGAGTCTCCAACTCGACTCTCATGGCCGTTATATGTTATCCTGCAAGTTTTTTCAATTGAGAAATTGATTTTGTCCTGTTATTTTTCTCAAGACAGGGGAACAGCGCATTATTGGTGAAAACAGGATCTTTTTCAAGGTCAAATCTTGAAAATTTTTTTGCTTTTTCCCACATGGGAGTGTGGGGTATTGGAGTATAATAGGCAAGCACCGGCTGGATCCCAGCTTTTTTTACAATAGTGACAGAATTTTCAACTTCCTTTAAATTTTGTCCCGGAAGCCCGCATAAAAGGTACGCCCCTATCTGTTTTGATGTAAATCCAGCATTTTTCAAATGGTTTACAGCATTTATGAACTCATTTTCTTTCACTTTATGATCATTTTGTCTTTCTTTAGAAAAATCCGTTGTTTCAAGGCCGAGCCTGATGGTTTTAAAACCTGCCTGAAACATAAGGTCTGCAGCGTCTTTTGTGATCTCCATTATGTGAAGGGCATTTGGAGTGTGAAAGGATAAATCCATTTTGGAGTCAATAATTTTTTGAAAAAGCGGCAGGGCGTATTTTTTCCCATTAATTAAAAGGGCATCATCGTAAAAGGCAAAATTTTTTATATTGGAATTGTAATGCCAGTGTTGAATTTCATTGAAAACCGATTGAGAAGATCTTCTCCTCAATTTACGTTCGAGAAAAGATGATGCACAGTATTCGCATGAAAAAGGACAGCCCCTTGAGGTCAGTATCGGTGCATAGGGAAGTTGGGACAGTAAATCTAATGCGGGCATGGGCAGGGCATCAAGGTTATCCGGATCATGGTGAAAGGGAAGGTCAAACCCTGTGTATTTTTTTATGATTTCTTTAAGAATATTTTCTCCGTTTCCGGATACAACTTCATCTGCTAAGGATTCTTTTACAGCATGATCCGTGCAGAGCGTTGCATAGATGCCCCCAAGTATTACTGGAATATCAGGGAAAACCAGTTTTAATGTTGATATGGTTTCTTTTACACCGGATGCCCAATAGGTCATAAAGGAAGTAACAAATATCAGGTCAGGTCTGTTGACCCTGTCAATTTTTTTCAGATCCTCAATGAACCATTCAGGTTCAATCCCGTATCTTGAAAACCGTTTACCCGTATTTTCAAGCCCTTCAGGAGGCGGGATCTCTTTTTTGCGGAAAGGACCTCTTCCATCGGGTAAAATTTTTACGGTGGAGCCTGCCCGTGGATGGAATCTGTCAACACAGTCCATGAAGCTCACATTTAAACCGTTTTCCCGCATGATTGAAGCAAGCAGAAGCAGCCCGAGTGGCTTTGCCCAGAAATCAAACGCTGCAAAATCATGAATCCATGGATTAACACAGAGGATATGGGGGGAATTAAAATTTTTTTCAGTCAAAATACTCCATGGAGGTTTTTTTTAATTCTTTACGGCTGAAAAGCAGGGAATATTCATCAACACCGGCTGCAAGGGAAATTTTTTCTGCAATGGCATGGCATTCATCCTCGTTGGATGCATGGATCATTGTATAAAGATTGTATGGCCAGGTCTCTGCAGGATCTCTTCTGTAGCAGTGGGTAACCTCGTCAAATGAGGCCATGATTTTCCCCGCTTCCATGGTTTTTTTTTCATCAACCTTCCATGCAACCATGGCATTGGCTTTAAATCCAGATTTCTGGTGCTTTATTGTGGCCCCGAATCTTCGCATGATGCCACGTTCATCAAGCTGTTTTACAACATCAATGAATTTTTCTTCGGAGATATCAAGGGATGCTGCAAGCACTGCAAATGGTTGTTTGACAAGTGGAATATCCCCCTGAAGTGCGGCTATTATTTTTTTTTCAAGTTCATTTAACATGGCAGTTGTTTAATAATTTTATGAACTTAAAGTCAAGTAAAAAAGTTTTAAATCAATATAACTTTTTGAAGAAAAACAAAATTATTCTTTTGATTTTGTCCCTCCCTGATCAGGCAAAAACTCTTTTATAAATTCACTGAAAACTCTGGAAAGAGGAGAAAGTGAATATTTTTTATGAGTGGTAAGATAAAAATTTCTTTTAAGATCCAGCCCTTCAACACGCAGAGTTTTTAACCTCCCTGTCTCAACGGCATCCTTTACTGCAATTGTCGATAAGATAGATATACCTGCATTGCATAATATTCCCCGGATAACAGAAACCGTGCTGCCAAGCCTTGCAGTAATATTCAGATCCTTTGGATTGAAATCTGCTTCTGCCATATTTTTTTTGATGGATTTCCATGTTCCCGAACCATGCTCGCGTGCAAGAAAAGGTTCCTGTGAAAGCATGGAAAAATTTATCCTGCTTTTATTTGCCCATTTATGGGAAGCAGGGACAATCAGTTTCATCTCATCATCTATGAGTTTTTCCTGGGTTATAAGAGGATGGTTAATTTCAGCTCCCACAATACCGATTTCAATTTTACCGTTTAGAATAAATTCTATTACCTGGGATGTATCCCCGCTGATAAGAGATATGATAACTTTTGGATATTTCTGTGCAAAGGGTCCGATAATTTCCGGTATAATATAACCCGAAGGTATGGTACTTCCCCCGATTGTCAATTCACCATTGATATTTCCTAAGAATTCAGACATGGCTGATTCCGTTTCAGCCATCAGCTTAAGGAGTTTTTTTGAATAAGAATAGAGAAGTTTTCCTGCTTTTGTGGGCAGGGCCTCTCTTCCCATACGGTCTATGAGTCTGCATCCGAAATGATCCTCAAGTTCTTTTATATGGCTGCTAACAGTGGGTTGGGAAATATAGATTGCTTCCCCTGCCTTTGAGAAGTTTTTTTTATCGATTACACTTGTAAAAACTTTTAATTGCCACAGATCCATTGTTCTCCTGCTTTTTTAGTTTCTGGATACAAAGGTTTCATGTTTCTTTGTTCTGCCTGTTTATCTGTTATGGTCTCGTAAAAAGTCGAAAATGCTAAAGCTGTTATTAATAATTTCAGTATGTTACGACTGAAAAATGCCAAAATCTGACTTTTTATGGGTTCATCATCTGTAATTTGTCCACAAAGGGGTACAATATCAAATAAATTTTATACAGGAAAGAATATCTTTTACTTTCCAATTCATAGTGTTTATTGTAGCCTGTCTTTTTTAACCTGATATTTTTTTAAATGGTGAAATTTGGAAAAGAATTTTGTAAATTATAAAATGTCTCTTAAGACCTCTTTTTTTACAGCTTTTTTATGTGTGCTGTTCGGGGCAAATTCAGTTGCAATCAAGATATGCCTTACAGGAATTGGCCCTTTTACGGCGGCAGGCCTGAGATTTGCCCTTGCTGGAACGGCACTTCTTTTATGGGCAAAAATTAAAGGGGTGCCGCTGAGGCTTAAACAGGAACAATT
>WFQS01000259.1 GCA_015486915.1 Desulfobacteraceae bacterium | reverse complement strand
TTACTGATTTAATCATGCTTCCCGGACTTGTAAATCTTGACTTTGCAGATGTGAGAACAACCATGTCAAAGGCAGGTATGGCACTCATGGGTATTGGAATTGCAAGCGGTGAAAACAGGGCAACAGAGGCTGCTGAAAGGGCAATTTCCCATCCGCTTCTTGAAGATATATCAATTTCAGGTGCAAGGGCTGTTTTGATGAATATTACATGCACAAGTGAGCTTACTCTTGATGAGATGACAGAGGCCGCAGACCGCATTTATGAAGAGGTTGGAGATGATGCGGAAATTATCTGGGGCCAGGCAATTGATGAAACCCTTGGTGATGAAATGAGGGTCACTGTTATTGCAACCGGAATAGGAGGGCAGAAAGAGGCCTGTGAAGAAAAAACGATTGCCCTTGAACCACAGCTTACAAAGAAAAAAACAAATTCAGTTGAGAGATCGGCAGTTATTGCAAGGGGTCATGTAAGAACACCAACGGCTGAGGAACTTGAAAAATGGGATGATTTCGATGAACCCGTTCGCATAAGACGTAAAAAAGCAGTTGGCGAGGATGGAAGAAATGCCTTTCGCGGTATCAGTCCTGACAGCGAAGATCTGGAAATTCCAACTTTTCTGCGCAGAAAAGCGGATTAGCAGCAAGAGACAAGAGACAAGAGACAAGAAACAAGAAACAAGATACATGATACATGATACATGAAATATGAAATATGAAATATGAAATATGAAACAGGGGACAAGAGACAGGAGTAAAATATTGGAAAAAAACATTAACGGTCAGTAGGGGCAGATTGCTATCTGCCCACTATTTGTCTTCTAACATGGAACAGGGGGAAAATATCAAAATCAGCATGAACAGCCGGTAGGGACACATTCCATATCTGTCCGCAAACATGAAACAGGAGGAGGATATCAAGAACACTGGGAAAGGCAGAAACAGAAACAGCAGAAACAAAAAAAAAATAAGGGCGGCAAATTCAGTAAAAACGAAAACAGATGTGTTGTACCATGAAAAAGGTACAATCATTAAAAGACAGAAAAATTTTATAAAAGTTGCCCTTGTTTATCCCAATACATATGAGGCGGGCATGTCAAGCCTCGGTTTCCAGAAGGTTTACAGTCTTATCAACGATATTGATCATGTGGTGTGCGAGCGTGTTTTTCTGCCGGTTAAAAAAATAAAACACGAACAGGATAAAATAAAAAGCTGTGAAACAGGTATACCACTTTCATCTTTTGATATTATTGCTTTTTCTGTTTCCTTTGAGAACGATTATTTAAATTTGATCTCAATTTTGAAAAAAGCAGGTATCCCTTTAAGATCATCTGAAAGAGGTACGGCAGGATCATCAACAAGAGATTTTGCAGGATTCTTAAAAAAAGATGAGAAAGGGTCAGATGAACAGGATAAAAAAGTATTAAATAAAAAAGATAAAAACAGGGTTTTTCCACTTATAGCGGCAGGTGGGGTTGCCTGCTTTCTTAATCCCGAGCCCCTTGCCCCGTTTGTAGATATTTTCCTGTTAGGTGAAGCAGAACTTCTCATAAAAGAGTTTTTCGCTCTGTACGATCCTTTAATTGATAAACACACCTTGAAACACACCATGGCCCATAAGTTAAAAGGAGCCTATGTTCCATCTTTTTATGAGCCTTCCTACTCTGCAGATAAAAAACTTTCAGGAATAAAAAAACTTTACGATGATATTCCCGATAAAATTAAAGTACGAAGTGTCAATGATCTCTCCAGTGTAACCACCACAAGTGCCATTGTAACTTCTCAAACAGTATTTAAAAATATATTTCTCATTGAGACGGGCAGGGGGTGCCCCCACGGATGCCGTTTCTGCAGTGCAGGATTTATTTACAGGCCCCCCCGTTTCTATCCTGACGAAACCGTGATAAAAGCCATGGACAGGGCAGATAAAATCACAGATAAAATAGGCCTTGTCAGTGCTGCTGTTTCAGATCATCCTGGTATAAATCGTATATGTGCTGCAGGAATAAAAAAAGGATTTAAAATATCCTTCAGTTCTCTCAGGGTGGATGCCTTAACTGATGATTTAATCGAAAGTCTTGTCAGTTCAGGAGTTAAAACCGCAACCATAGCACCTGAGGCCGGTTCTGAGAAAATGAGAAAAATAATAAATAAGAAAATAAAAGAAAAAGAAATCCTTTCTGCTGCTGAAAGACTCGTTGATGCAGGAATAATCAATCTCAAACTGTATTTTATGATTGGTCTTCCATATGAAGAAGACGAAGATGCCGTAGCCATTGTTGAACTCACTGAAAAAATTATGGAAAAATTTCTAGCATCAAGCAGGAAAAGAAAAAAAATCGGGACCATAACCTTAAGTATTAATCCTTTTATACCAAAACCATCCACTCCTTTTCAATGGTCTCCAATGGCTTCAATTCAAACTTTAAAACGCAGGATGGACATTATCAATCAGGGTTTGAAAAGATCTCCCAATATCCGCCTTAAGCCTGAATCCCACAGAACAGCGAGGATAAATGCTCTTCTTTCAAGGGGAGACAGAAGAATGGCGGACTTACTGGAAAATGCATATGAAAAAGGCTGGGCAGGTGCAATGCGCCAGGCAGCAGATTATTGCATCTCCCAGCTTTATAATAAACGTTTTTTTAATGATGCTCTTGCCTGGGATATACTTGACACCGGGATAAAAAAAGAATTTCTTGCCCAGGAAGCTTTTCTTGCAGAACATCAGACAAAAAGTCCTGACTGCCCCATGATCCAATGCGAAAAATGCCACAGATGCATGCAGCTTTAAGTTGAATCATACCCTGAAAACAAAATATTAATCAAAAAATAAATTTTATTATTTTTTAATTTCCTTATTAAATAGAAAGTGGTAATGCATATACATTGCAATTAAACCTGACTGCCGTGGTGGAAGCCATTTATGCTTATGCAGGCTCTACAGGATAATCCTGCTGCAGGTTTAAGAGTAAACTTTAAATGGTGTTCCTGTGATAACTGATATTAGAGTCAGGTTTCCTGGAATGCCTTAAAAAGCTTAATTTATTTTAATCCTTTAATTTAGTTATTTTAATATTTAAAAAGGAGATTGCTATGAAAAGTTTAAGAATCATGATGGCTGTTTTATTTTCTTTAACCCTGTTTTTTGCATTTGAGATATCCCCCTCTTTTGCTTCTAATGCGGTAAAAGTGGGGATAAGTCTGCCCGTGACAGGTTCCCTTGCCAAATTTGGAGAGATTGAAAGAGATGCCTTTAGAATGGCACAAAAGGAAATCAATGCTGCAGGAGGAATCAATGGTAAGAAACTGGAATTAATCATAGAGGATAATACAGGAAGGCCCGATGTGGGACGTTCCGTGGTTGAGAAACTTATTACCAAAGATAAGGTTGTCATGCTTGGGGGTGGATACAGCAGTTCTGTCACCTATGCCGTTTCAGGTGTATGCCAGCAGGAGCGGATACCTTTTCTTGTCAATACAGGTTCTGCCGATAAGATTACAGCTTCAGGATGGAAGTGGATATATCGTATGAACCCGTCTGTAAGCCATTATGCCGATGCCGTTAAATCATTGCTCGCAAAGGTCGTAAAACCAAAGACCGCTGCAATTCTCTATGAAAATTCCCTGTTTGGCACAAAGGGCGCAAAATCATTTGGAAAAATCTGTAAAAGCCTTGGGATTAAAGTGGTTCTTAAAGAGGGATATGAACACGGAGGCATAGATTATAAACCGGTTCTCGTTAAAATTAAGAAATTGAATCCCGATGTTGTTTACATGGTTTCCTATATTATGGATGCTTCACTGCTCATGAAGCAGTCAAGGGAATTGAAATTAACTCCAAAAATGTTTATTGGAGGAGGAGCGGGTTTTACCCTTCCTGAATTTAAAACCAATGCCGGTGTCGCGTCCGACAAAGTTATTTCAGCAACGCTCTGGCATCAGGTACTTCCCTTTCCCGGTGCAATGGATTTCTACAAAAAGTTCAAGGCAAAATACAACAAATCAGTGGATTACCATGGAGCAGAAGCCTATTCTGCATGTTACGTAATTGCAGATGTGTTAAGACGCGCCAAATCATTTAAAAATACAGATATCCTGAAATCCCTTGCTGCTACAGATATGATGACGGTATTCGGCCCTGTGAAGTTTACCACATGGGGTAAATTGAAAAATCAGAATATTGCTGCAAGCTATGTTGTACAGTGGATAGATGGGAACCTCGAGCTTGTATGGCCTCCAAAACATGCAACAAAAAAATTCATATATCCGGTAAACTGGCTTAAAACATGGGGGTATTAAGCATAGGGCTTTAATGGTATATATAACTCAATTTTTGAAATTAAATTTGATAAAAGGGGGGCAGGCTTTTGTATTGTGGCGTTCTGAAAATGTCCCGGGAGAAAATTTTGCCCCCCTGTCTACATGCATATTATTAAAATCTACATGCATCTTTTTAAAAACAGTTCAATCAGAATGTTGAGTGCCTGATGATGGCAGTGTATACTTAAATTAATTCATGAAAAGGAAAATTTGATGAATGTTTTTATTCAGACCCTTGTTGCCGGGCTCCTCATAGGGGGAATATATTGTCTCATAGGGATCGGTATGTCTCTGATCATGGGTGTCATGGGAATTATCAACCTTGCACACGGGCAACTGATGATGGTAGCTATGTATATCACCTTTGTCCTTTCCTACTATTTTCATATAGATCCTTATTTCTCCCTTGTCGTTTCCATGCCGGCTTTGTTTCTGCTTGGCTGTATCCTGCAGAAATATTTTTTAAATCCTTTGATGAAAGTGGATTCGATTCTACCGGAGAACCAGGTTCTGATGACAGTTGGGCTTGGTATCGTGTTAACCGAAATAGCGAGATTTATATTTTCTTCAGATTATAAGAGCGTGAAAACTTCCTATGGAGGTTCAGCCTTTTTTATCGGTAACATATCTTTTAATCTTCCCATGTGTATTGCCTTTATTTTTGCCATTGTTATTACGATGGCGCTGTTCTGGTTTCTTTCGAGAACGGATATGGGACGATCCATACGGGCGACAGCCCAGGATAAAGAAGCTGCAACCCTGATGGGGATTAACAGCGGTCGTATTACCATTATAACCTTTGGGCTGGGCTCGGCACTTGTGGCAGCTGCAGGAAGTCTGTTGATGCCAATTTATTATCTTTTCCCGGATGTTGGGGGACCCTTTACCCTTAAGGCGTTTATTATCTGTATCCTTGGTGGTCTCGGGAATATAACCGGAGCCATATTAGGCGGGCTTACACTTGGTATTGCAGAATCCTTCGGGGGGACTTATATCGGCATGGGTTATAAAGATATGGTTGCATACGTTATTTTTGTACTTGTTCTTGTTTTGATCCCGGGTGGCCTCACTGGTCTGAAACGTTTAATCAAATCATAAGAGGAAAACATCATGACAAAAAAAAATCTGACTTTAATTTTGCTTCTGGTTTTGTTTTTGATTTTCCCTCTGGTGGTACATTCCGATTATTATCGACATCTTGTTATTATTACGCTTATTTGGGTGGTGATAGGATCTTCCTGGAATCTTCTCGCAGGCTACACAGGCCAGGTATCCTTTGGTCATGCTATTTTTTTTGGTGTTGGTGCATACACTGCCGGAATATTTGTCACACACCTTGGGATTTCCGCATGGTGGGGTATGGTGTTCGGTGGGATTACCGCCATGGTGATAGGCCTTGTTGTGGGGTGGATCTGTTTCAGATTAAGGGGACCATACTTTGCCCTTGCAACACTTGCAGGTGGCGAGATCTTCAGACTTATTGCCGTGAACTGGGAAAGCTTAACCGATGGAATGGTTGGGATACTGATTATTCAGACATTCAGGAGTAAAATTCCCTATTATTATATTGCATTGTTCATGGCAGTTTCCTGTATTGGCGTTATCTATCTCATCATGAAATCAAAATGGGGTTATTATTTTGTTTCCATCAGGGAGGATCAGGATGCAGCGGAATCAATGGGTATAAATACCGTATTATATAAAAATATCTCTCTTCTTGTCAGTGCCTTTTTTACTGGTGCTGCAGGTGCTTTTTATATGAATTACATGGCATTTATTGACCCCAATGTAGTATTCTCCCTGCATTTTATTTCCATTATGGCAATCCTTGTTGGCATTGTAGGCGGCGTAGGTACCATAATGGGGCCAGCGGTTGGTGCCTTTATCATGGTTGGAATCCAGGAAACATTCAGGAGTTCCTTTTTCGGCCTTGCACCGAAATGGATCAGTCAGGCCCATGCAATGGCTTTTGGTCTGCTTGTGGTTTTTGTTATCATGTTTCTTGCAAATGGTGTTGTGGGAGACTGGGCAAAAATAAAGCGCTATGTGTTCAGGATTAAGTCCTCATCCACGGAATAACCGGGCAATTGCCACGTGCTGATCCGGATTCAGGTCCAGTTCTGACCACAATAAAAAACGGGCCAAAGGCGCGGAGCCAACTCTCATTGTAAAAAATTTTTACAGGAGTTTATTATAAACGGCCATGAGGCCGGGCTGAACTGCGCTTGTGAGTCTCACAACAAATATAAAAAGAGCATTTGTGACTTTGTCAAAAGTCATGCTCTTTCTTATAAAAAAAATGAAAGGAGAAGGAACTATAATATGGCACTCCTTGAAATAAAAAATCTTGTTAAAACCTTTGGGGGGTTAGCAGCAGTAAATAATGTCAGTTTTAATGTGGAGCAGGGAGAAATATTCGGCCTGATCGGGCCCAATGGATCTGGTAAAACCACTACATTTAACTGTATAAACCATTATTTTCCCATAACTTCCGGAGATATTGTTTTCAAAGGTAAAAGTATTACAGGACTTAAAACTCATCAGATCTGCCATCTGGGAATTGGCCGCACATTTCAGATTGTAAAACCCCTTGCAAGAATGAGTGTGCTGGAGAATGTTACGGCCTCAGCATTCTGCCGCGTTAATTCCATAAGAGAAGCAAAGAAACAGGCCCTTGAGGTACTTGATTTTGCAAATCTTATGGATGAAAAGGACAAACAGGCAAAAAGTCTTCCCATAGGCGGGAGAAAGAGGCTTGAAATTGCCCGCGCCCTTGCAACAAAGCCAGAACTTTTACTCCTTGATGAGACTGCAGCAGGTTTAAATCCCGGGGAGCTTGATGAGGCCATTGATCTTATTAAAAGGATAAGACAAAGTGGTACCACTATTCTAATTATAGAGCATATTATGAAGCTTATCATGACTATATCCGATCGTATCCATTGTATCAGTTTTGGCGAAACCATTGCCCAGGGCAAACCTGAAGAAGTTGCCAGGAACAGGGAAGTGATTGAAGCCTACCTCGGAGGTGACTATGCTCAAAGTTAACGGAATTGATGCTTTTTATGGTGATCTGCAGGTTTTATGGGATGTTGAATTTGAAATAAGATCCGGGGAAATAGTTGTATTGATAGGGGCCAACGGAGCCGGGAAATCCACTACTCTCAAGACTATATCCTCGATTCTTTCACCTGCAAAAGGGACAATAGAGTTTGAAGGAACCCGCCTTGATCAGCTTCCGGCGCACAGGATTATAGAATACGGCATTGTTCACGTTCCGGAGGGGCGACGTCTGTTTCCGGATATGAGTGTGGAGGAAAACCTGATCCTTGGGTCCCTCAGGGGTGATGCCAGGTCAAAACGCTATGAAACCATGGAATACGTGTATAGTCTTTTTCCAATTCTCGGTGATAGAAAACAACAGATGGGAGGAACTCTTTCAGGTGGTGAACAGCAGATGCTTGCCATTGGAAGAGGATTAATGGGGCATCCAAAATTAATGATGTTTGATGAACCGTCCCTCGGCCTTTCACCACTTCTTGTGGGGCAGATATTTGATATTGTCAAACAGATCAATAAAGAAGGTGTAACCATTCTCATGGTGGAACAGAATGTAAATCAGACACTTGCAATGTGTAACCGGGCCTATATCCTTGAAAACGGAAGAACAGTGCTTGAAGGTACGGGAAGTGAACTGATGGCAAATGATCATGTAAGAGAAGCTTTTCTCGGGATCTGATTCCCTGGATCTGATTCCATTGTCCGGTTCAATGTTTGAAATTGCATGAAATCTGCAATGGCAGATTAGTGCCTTACCCCTGAATTTTTGCAATAAAAAACGAGAAATTGACGCAGGCAAATGGGTTGCGGGCATCGTTCGCTTTGGGAATTCAGTTGTTGTTTTGGGACTTTATTATTTTTTTTAGAAGAAATAGTTCTTAGATTATTACGCCCGTTTCT
>WFQS01000258.1 GCA_015486915.1 Desulfobacteraceae bacterium | reverse complement strand
TTGACATCATAGGTCTGTTTCATGATTTTCTCCTTTTTTTGCAGATCTCATTCAAAAACCCGGGGCAGAAAAAACAAAAAAAAGCCGCAGGCTTTTGCTGCCTGCGGCTTTTCTTGTTTAAAAATAAATCCTATTGCCTGACAGACAGATCCGTATAAAAATAAAACCAAAAATAAAATCTGTATGTTAAGCAAAAATTCATATGTTTTTCCTTTTTTTATTCAACAATTTTCACATTTTTTATATTAAGTCAATAAATAAATTCTTTTTTCAGATAAAAAAACCGGACTTTTTCATATAACGGCCATGAGGCAGATCTGAAAAGCGTTACAGTACCTCAAAAAAACAGATATTTTGACGAACATAAAAAGAGCATCAGTCACTTTTATAAAAATGAGCTCTTTAAAATAACCGCCATTAAGCCGGGCTGGAGACTATCAGACAATACCAAATGCAAATGCCCATTGACAGACCAGAAAAATTATCATGCTAACAACAATGGTCAACAACAGATTTTTAAAAAGTCCACCAATTACACATGCGGCAATGGCTCCAACAAGATAGGGGTTGGTTAACTTCAGGTTAAGGGTATTTCCATGGGGCATGAGCACAGAAGGCACAATAATCGCTGTCAGCACCGCAGGAGGAACATATTTCAGGCCACGGTTAAACAGCTCAGGAAATTTAAACCGTCCGGAAATCGGAAACATTATGTATCGGATACCAAAGGTCACCACGGCCATTCCTGCAACCATATAAAATTCATTCAGTGAAATTCCCATATCAAACATTTTTATATCAATTCCTCTTTTTTGCAAAATATTTTCTCACAGACAAGCCCCATAGTCACACCTGCAATGGCTGCAGCCATCAAACTCAGTTTATGGGGAAGTCCTCCTGCAAGAATAGATACCGTTCCAGCTGTGACAACCGAAGCCCACATCGGTTTGGTGACAAGGTAGGGAATAACCATTCCAATGAATGTTGCCGGCATGGCGAAATCAAGGCCCCACCGGGAGATTCCAGGAAAAGCCTTTCCGGCAGTGAGCCCGATAAATGTACACAAATTCCAGTTGGTGTACATAAAAACCATTGACCCCAGATTGTAGTAGCGTTTGCCTGTGACCCCGTCCTTCCTGCTGTAGCGGTTCACAGATACTGCAAAGGTTTCATCGGTCAAGCCAAAGGCAAGGACAATTTTCCAGAACGGAGATAAATGTTTATAAAATGGAACCATGGTGGCGCCATACAGCATGTGGCGCAGGTTAACCACAAAAGTGGTCAGCACGATCATTGGCCATGCAGTTCCGGCAAACACAAGGCTCACGGCGACAAACTGTGATGACCCTGCAAAGACAAACATGGACATTCCCATGGTTGCCCAGGAAGAAAGTCCGGCCGTGGCCGCCAGGGTGCCAAAAATAATGCCAAAGGGAACCGCCCCCACAACTAATGGAAAAGTATCCTTTGCGCCTTCAAAAAACTGGTACAAAAAAGAATTGTTTTTAAAGGAAAACGTATAGTTCATACTCATATTTATTAAAATTCTCTTATTTCCTGAACGTAATTATTCAGTCAACACTCCATCTTCACCCGTTTTGGCCTTCACAATAAAATTAGTGCCTTACCCCTGAATTTTTGTAACAAAAAATGAGGCAGGCACATGGGTTGCGGGAATCGCCAGTTTTAGTTTTTAATTGTTAATTTTTATTTTCATATTTTTTGACAAAAGAATTAAAAAAAATCGGTTTGGTTCTGTCTTGTCCAGGTTAGGATATAAGGTACAATTATGCAGCAATAACGATGATGGATTTAGGGGTTACAGCCACAATAACAGCGGAGGATATAATAAGTGCCACCCCAGTCAATTGCAGCCATCCTATATTCTGATTTAAAAAAACAGATGCAAGGATCATTGTTGTCACAGGTTCAAACGTTGACAGCATGGCGGCATTAACAGTACCTGATAATTTCATTCCATGGAAATAAGTATATATGGCAATAACAGTTGATATAATCGCAATGGCCATTATATTCATCCAGGATGTAATTGTAATTGGAAAGAAAAATCCTGTTTTTAAATTACATAGAAAATAGAAACATGCTGCAGACCCTATGATAACAAGGGTAGATGCAAATATATCATTTCTTTTCATCACCCTTGCTCCCGCAATTGTATAAACCGAATAAATCAGTGCCGCACCAATTCCGAGTATAATACCTGCTATATTGCCATTGGTATTAAATCCTATGACCAGAACAGTCCCGGAAATTGCAAGGAACAGGGCAAAAAGTTTATTTTTCGAGAGAGACTCATCTAAGAAAAAAACAGAAAGAATTGCAACAATTACCGGATATAAGTAAAGTAAAATTGCTACAAGTGATGGAGGAATCAGTGTAAGCGCTTTAAAATAGCAATATGACTGGCCTGCATATCCTACGGCACCCATGGCAACCAGAATACAGAGATCCTTTCCTTTTGGAAATTTTCTTTTTTGTATTAATGCAATGGGCAGCATGATCACCATTGCAATGGAAAATCGGAAAAAAAGCAGGGAATTAGTTGTGATCCCGGAAAGATATGCAAACTTGGCAAAAATGGCCATTGCGCCAAATGAAGCTGCCGAAATAAATATTAAGCAAATACCAAATAAGTGACCCATATATTTTATGATGAAGACAAAGGAGTTATTCCTGAAATTAGATGTTTTAACTAATTTCAGGAATTTTATGCGAAAGTTCTATGCTGACCGCAATAATTAAAGTATTTTTTTATTAAACGGTCTTAGGGAACTTCCAAAAAATAATTTACGCATCCTGTTTGTCCTTTTGCCCGTTTTCTCTGTTGTGATAACAGGCACATAGTTCGACTATGCACCTGTCACCACGCCTTGAAAACGAACAAAAGTACTGCACGATATACGTATATTATTTTCTTCCAGTTCCCTTATGGCGGTTATTCAAGTTTAAAAGATACTTTTAATTTAGTACGATAACCAACTATCCTGTTGTCCTCAAGGCGCATATCCATTTTGAGAACTTCGGCGACCCTCATATCACGAACTGATTTATCAACCGTTGTAATTGCAACCCTGGCAGCGTCTTCCCAGGAGGTTTCGGAAAATCCCACAACTTCAATTAATTTGTAAACGCTTTCTTCCATGATAATCTCCTTTTTTAAGGTTAATGATAGATTGAAAAACAGGACAATACAGTTTGTAAAAAAGTATATATTTTTTACACTTTATAATTGATGATACAATCATTTAAGTGTTTTGCATAGCTATTTTTATAAAAAAAGGTTTTTAAATAAAACCTCTCATATAATCAACCCCGTTTTTAAAGATATGTATGCCGGGAGGCATTGTAAGAGTATCAAGTCTGCCTGTTTTCCCGCCCTGTCTTTTAAGGTTTTCCTTTTTTTTGGTCCACAGAGGATGATTGGTAAAATGGTTAAAGGCCTCGGGATGGGGCATGAGGCCGAATATCCTGCCCGAAGGGTCACATATACCTGCAATATCATCCATTGAACCATTGGGATTTAAGGGGAATTGCCCGTTGGCTTTTTGTCCATTACTATCTGCATATCTTAAAACGACCTGATTGTTTGAAATGAGCCGGTCAATAATATTGGGATCTGCCACAAATTTACCCTCTCCGTGTCTTATGGGAAGTTCAGCAGAATCCATTCCCCTTGTAAAAACGCAGGGACTGTTCTGGTTTACAGCAAGGTTTACCCACTGATCCCGGAAATTTCCACAGTCATTCCATGTCAGTGCCACGGATCTTGCCTTATAGTCATTATCCAAGCCGGGCAGGAGCCCAAGATTAACAAGGGTCTGGAAACCGTTGCAGATGCCAATGACAAGATTACCCTTTTCTATGAAGGAAAGAATGTCGTCACCTATATGATTTTTCAGTTTTAAAGCCTGCACAACCCCTGCTCCGTGGTCATCCCCCCAGCTGAAACCTCCGCCGAAAACAAGAATATGAAAATTTTCAAGGCTCTGTTTTTTGCTGATCAAGGCATTTATGTGAACTCTTGCGGCATCCGCTCCTGCAAGCTCAAATGCATGGGCCGTTTCCACATCGCAGTTCAGCCCGAATCCCGTTAAAATTAATACTTTAATTTTTTTCATGGCTTAAGTTCCATTGTATTTATTTCATTTTTTTATATGAAAAAAATTTTAAATGTCATTATTTCAATAAGTT
>WFQS01000257.1 GCA_015486915.1 Desulfobacteraceae bacterium | reverse complement strand
TCAATGGCAATGGCGGCGTATTCAGCTATTCCGGATAAAATTTTCAGGTCATGATCTGTAAAATTATCATGGCTGATTCGATTAACAAGTTCAATAACACCAAAAATTTTGTGATCTGTTTTCAGCGGACAACCGATGATGGATCGGGTTTTAAATCCAGTTAATTTATCAATTTCGTCACTGAAGCGATCATTATTTGAAACATCTTCAATGATCAGGGATTCTCCTGTTTTCATGATATACCCGGCGATCCCCTCTCCTTCTGGTAATCTTACACCTTGAAGTTTTTCCCTGTTTGTCCCGATAACAACAGAAAAAATCATGTCTGATGTTTTTGGGTCTTTAAGTAATATAGACCAGTGCAGGGGTTGGAAAAAACGGCCCACCTGGTACATGACAATGTCCATCACTTCCTTGACAGTTACTGCTTTTGCAAGGGATTTGCCAAGATCAAGGCCAATATTCAGATCCGAAGAAAGGTTTTCTTTCGTTGTAAATTTTGTATCCTGAATTTGCGCAAAGGATTTTTTTGGGTAATAATATCTGGTATTTATTTTTGAGAGCTTTAAATTCGCCCATAACAGGTTCTCCCTGAGTTGCTCCATGGATGGAAAAACAAAATGATAAAATTTTGAGACATTCTCTACTTCCCTGTTCATATTGACAATGCAGTCAATAATATCGAAACTGTCAAGATCAATGTTTTTTTCAACTTCCGGCGGAAGAACAGGTGGGCGGATAATATCAAAAGATCCCATTCCCTGGGTCCAGCATAAAAAATCTGCAATGGAAACAATTGAAACAAGCATTGTCTCTTCCCGGGAAAAATTCATATGGCCAAAAGATCTATGATGATATTTCACTGCTATTACAAGTTTTTCAGGCAGTTTCCACATTGAACAGAAAAAACCGCCTATATCATCGTGACCCAAGCCTATAAAATTACGCTCTTTTTCCACGACAGGTTCAATGGATGTGGGAAGTACATCGATGAATTCCCCATAATTTTTATGGCCCTGCATATCCAAAAAAATTTTGCCAATATCATGGAGAAGACCTGCTATATAGGCTTCCTCCGGATCAGAAAAACCGATATTTTTTGCAATTTCCATACTCAATGCAGCAACACAGAGAGAATGCCGCCAGAAAAAAAGTCTGTCAAACCGTTTTGAACTGCCGGATTTAAATATTTTTTCAAACACGGTAATTCCAATGGCCAGCTTTTTAATTTCATCCAATCCTAAAAATACCACTGCTTCTGAAATAGCGGTTATTTTCCTTTTCAGGCCGTACATGGCTGAGTTCACTATTTCAAGGACCCGAACTGAAATCCCGGGGTCGGTTTCCACAATTTTTGATATATCTGTCAAAGAGGCTGTTTTATCTTTGGATACTTTGATAAGTTTTGCAGCTGCCTCTGGGAAACTGGGCAGTTTATTGCTGCTTAATTTTATAACATTTTCTATTTCAGATTTTGAAGGATGATTCAATCCGGTTTTCATGTTATGTATCCTGCCAATATATTTTAAATAACTGCCATGAGGCAGATCTGAACTGCGTTACTATGCATCTCAACGAACATAGAAAGAGTATTTGCTACTTTGTCAAAAGTGAGCTCTTTCTTATAAACCGCCATGAGGCGGATACGGATTCTCTCAAACAACCTTAAAGAATCAAAGATTCTGATAAAGTTCATTATCTTTGCTTTGGCTTATGATTTTCAAACCATCGAGTGTAAGGGAATTTTCTACTTTTTCAATGGTTCTTGATGCATCAGCAATAAGTATAGCAAGCCCTCCTGTTGCAATAATCATGGGAGACGAGTTCATCTCCTCGGTCATCCTTGCAACCATTCCGTCAACAAGGGCGGCATTTCCATGAATAATTCCGGCTTTTATGCTGTCAATTGTGTTTTTGCCTATAACATGATCCGGAGCCTTGAAGATTTCAACCCTTGGAAGCTTGGACGCATTCTGAAAAAGAGCTTCAGATGAAATCATAACCCCTGGTGTTATGGCACCTCCAAGATACTCTCCTTTTTCAGATATGGCATCAAAGGTTGTGGCTGTTCCAAAATCAATAATAATCAGGCTTTTTCTGTATTTTTCATAGGCGGCAATGGCGTTGACAATCCTGTCTGCTCCAACTTCATCAGGATTATTGTAAAGAACAGGCATGATTTTTTTTACAGATTCCGCGCTGATCCACATGGGCGTTTTTAAAAGGTATTTTTCACAGAATTTATTTAAAATACCCACTGCAGGGGGGACAACGGAAGAAATAACTATTTTATCTATATCAGAAGGTTTTATCTCTTTGTCGGCAAAAAGAGCCTTTGCAAGGATGTTAAATTCATCGGCAGTGGTATCTTTTATTGTTCTGATTCTCCAGTCTTCCATGAGGAGATCATTTTTAAACACACCAATAACCGTATTTGTATTACCGACATCGATGACAAGAAGCATATCTATTCTCCATTGAAATTTTATTTTTCAATTGTCACTGTAAAAATTTCAGGTTTTGTATTGGTAAGAATCATGCCTACGGGAAGATTTATGATTGCCCTGCGGACATATACTCCGGGACCAAGGCCTTTTAAATCAATGTATATCCGTAATGCTTTCTTAAGATCCTTTCTTTTAAGTATGTTTGCGTATCCTTTCACCTGTATTTCCATTTCCGGAGGAGTTATAATTATTTTTCTCGTTGAATTATTTTTTATTTTCACCGGGATATGTTTAAATGACTTAATAATGGTTTTTTCTTTTATGGGAACAGATACAAGAATTATCTCAGGTTTTGAAATTATGCCGGATGTTTTATTGATATTTACCGGAACTTCTCTTTTGAAACTCTCTTTAACTCCCGTTATATCCACAGGTTTTGTTTTAACTGACTTAATAGAGTCAATAACCGATGCAGCGCCCTGCAGTTCTACTTTTTCGGGTTTTGATTCCGATGGAAGGGCAATATAACCAGGAGCAGGCTTTCCTGAATACGGAACAAACACGTGAAAATGTTTTTTAACCATTTTATCTAATTTAATAATTATAAAAGAAGGACTGATGCTGGTTATTCTTATTCCGGGATGCAGAGATATTCTGTTCTCAATAACAGGAATTGAATAAAGCCCAGGCTCAATGCTGCCTGAATCTCCGGCAGGATCAGAAGATAGATCTGTATATAAATCAACATTATAACTTAAGTTATCATTTGCCATTTGCTTAATAATTCTTCCAGGGCCTTTAACGTGAATTTCAATATTTTTAGTAAAAGGAGGAATTTTAACGAGATCTCCAGGCATGGATAAGAAATGAACGGGAAGTAAAAGATCACTTTCCCCGGGTTTTGAAGAACATCCCACGCAGAATAATATTGCCTGAAAAAAGAGTAAGGGAAGAATAATGAGAGCAACAGAAGTTTTCATTAAAGTTTTGTTGATCCCCCCTTTTTTTTTATTAAATTGATCGCAAATTTAATCGCCTGTCTGAATAAATTTTTGGTTTACACATTCAAAATTGCATCAATTATCTGTATAAGGGGTTTCACTGCAGCAACATCATGAACCCGTACAATATGGGCACCGTTCATAACACAGGCTGCAACAGCAGCAAGGGTTGCCTGGCCGGTCTCAACAGATGCTGCAGTTATCTCCTTCCCGTTAATATCGGAGAGGATTTTCTGGACAAATGATTTTCTTGACGGTCCCATTAGAACGGGAAACCCCATATCATGAATTTTTTTCAGATATTTAATCAGCATAAGGTTATGCTCTACTGTTTTCCCAAATCCAATTCCCGGGTCAAGTATGATATTTTCTTTTTTGATTCCGGCTTTCACAGCAAAGTCTGAACGTTGAAAAAGAAAATCAATAATTTCCTGAATAAGGTCATCATAGTGGGGGTTCACCTGCATTGTTTTGGGTTTACCCTTCATGTGCATAAGTATGACTGGAATATTATTTACTGCAGCAACACCGGCCATTTCAGGATCAATATTAAAAGCGCTTATGTCATTGATAATGGATGCCCCTGCTTTAACTGCCTCATCTGCAACCTTTGCCTTTGTCGTGTCAATGGAAATCGGGACATCAATTCTGGCGCTAAGTTTTTCAATGACAGGCACAACTCTTTCCATTTCTTCAATGGCTGAAACAGGCTCTGAAAAAGGTCTGGATGACTCCCCGCCAATATCCAAGATATCAGCTCCATCCTGTACAAGCTGCAGTCCATGGGCTACTGCAGCATCATGGGCAAGGTATTTTCCCCCGTCGGAAAACGAATCAGGTGTTGTATTCAAAATACCCATAATGCAGGTTTTTTCACCGAGCTCAAGCTGGAATCCATTCCATTTAATATGATATGATTTCATCATGGGTTCTCTTTTTCTTCTCCGGATTGATTGTCATTTGAAAAAGAAGTTTTCGAAGTTTCCGGTTCAGCATTTTTTGTCTCGTTTTTATCAGATTTTTCTTCTTTATTACCGGGATCACCAGAGTTATTATTCTTGTCTCTGTTATCAAGGGAAGGGTCCTTGGTTGATGAAGGATTAAAATCAGGTTTCATTGATTTAATCAGTTCATCCAATTCCTCGCCCATTACCGTTTCCTTTTCAATTAAAAGAGCTGCAAGTTTATGAAGTATCTCAATATTATCACTTAGAATTTTTTTAGCAGAGTCATAACTTTCATGTATAATGGCGGAAACTTCAGCATCAATTGTTTTTGCAGTATCTTCGGAATACTCTCTTGGCTGGGAAATTTCCCTTCCAATGAAGATATGTTCTTCACCCTGATCATAGGAAAGTGGACCTAATTTTTCACTCATTCCCCAGACTCTTACCATGCGGTTTGCAAGGGCAGTAGCCTGTTTTATATCATTTGATGCGCCAGTACTGATACGGTTAAATATAAGCTCTTCTGCAACACGTCCTCCAAAGGCAACTGCAAGCTCACTCTGTAATTGATCCTTGTATTTAAAAGAACTCTCATCCTGCAGAAACCATGTAACTCCTGCAGCTCGTCCCCTTGGGATAATGGTTATTTTATTAACAACGTCGGTTCCGGGCATAAGCCTTGCCACAAGTGCATGTCCGCCTTCATGATAGGCAGTTGTTCTTTTTTCGTCTTCCCTTATCACCTTGGATTTACGTTCAAGTCCCATATAGACCTTATCTTTGGCATCTTCGAAATCGATCATGTTAAGTTTTTCATGGTCTCTCTTGGCAGCAAGCAATGCTGCTTCATTCACAAGATTTTCGAGATCTGCACCGGAAAATCCAGGTGTACCTTTGGCAAGTATAAGGGGATTTACATCATCGGCAAGGGGGGTTCTTTTCATGTGAACTTTCAGGATTCCTTCTCTCCCCCTTATATCAGGCATGTCAACTAAGACCTGGCGGTCAAATCTGCCCGGTCTGAGAAGGGCGGGGTCAAGTACATCAGCCCTGTTGGTTGCCGCCATCAAAATAACGCCTTCATTGGATTCAAATCCGTCCATTTCAACGAGAAGCTGGTTCAAGGTCTGCTCTCTCTCATCGTGGCCTCCTCCCATTCCGGCACCCCTCTGTCTTCCCACGGCATCTATTTCATCAATAAAAATTATGCATGGTGCATTTTTTTTGCCCTGGGCAAAGAGATCTCTTACCCTTGATGCGCCAACCCCCACAAACATTTCAACAAAATCAGATCCGCTGATGGTAAAAAAAGGAACGCCTGCTTCACCTGCAACTGCCCTGGAAAGAAGGGTTTTACCTGTCCCGGGAGAGCCCACAAGAAGCACACCTTTTGGGATGCGGCCTCCAAGCCTTGTAAATTTTTCCGGTTTTTCAAGAAATTCCACAATCTCAGACAGTTCCTCCTTGGCCTCATCAATTCCTGCTACATCATCAAAGGTGACTTTTTCACTGTTATCGGTCATCAGGCGGGCACGGCTTTTTCCGAATGAGAACGCTTTGCCTCCTCCTCCCTGCATCTGGCGCATGAAAAACACCCAGACTCCGATCAGAACAAGCATGGGAAGCCAGGACATCACAATGGACATGAACCATGAAGATTCTGCCGGGGGTTTTGCCTTTATGTCAACACCGTTTTTTCTGAGGATCTTGATGAGTTCTCCATCGGCAGGTGCAAATGAAGAGTATCTTGTTCCGTTGGTATCAGTTATCTCCAGGTTCTGCCCCTGGATCACAACATCCTTAACACGCTGATTTTGAACCATGGCAAGGAAATCGGAATACCCGATACTTGTTTGTACTGCATGGTTCTGATTAAAAATATTGTAAATCATTACAATCATCAGCACTATAACGAGCCACAGAGAGATATTTTTGTTAAATTGATTCAAAAGTAGTTCCTTTTTTGTTTTATTCAGATTTTTCGATTCATTGAGACAAATCCGGGGTCAATCCGAAGCCGGCTCTACAAAGCAGCAAGATCATTTCCATCGAAAGAATTTATATAACAAAAATGATTTTAATTCAATAATAAACTGATAATTACGATTTTGGAAATTTAAAGTGGTAAATATTCGACTTATAATGTAAATGTAATATATTATTATTCAGCCACTAACTCTGACCCCCACAAACTTAAATCAATCAACACCGAAAGTTGAGTTATTATTATTTAAGGGTTTTTTAAATTCCGGTTTCTTCATTTTTAAACATATCTGCGTTTATCTGTGTAAATCTGTGGCTGAATAATTATTAAAAGTGCTGTTAAATTTTATTTTTTTACCAAGTTGTCTTAAGGGTGTGGCTTCTTTTTTAAACAATATTTTTTCTTTTTGCCTGTAAATCCTTATTCTGTCTGGAAAATCAAGGCTCTTCCCGGATTGATCCGATGCAATAAGTTCCATTGCAGCATCAATGTGTTTCAGCGTTATACGCTTTAAATTTCCTTTAACTTTTTTAATCGACATCCTGATAATCCTTCTTAATACAGCCCTGTGCAGATCACTTAACACATGATTATCAAGCTGGATTTCATTTTTTTCATGTTTAATCAATGCTTTTTCAAACAAATGGGATACCTCTTTTTCCATCCATTGATCTTCATCTCTGATAATATGACTCAGGCGGTTAAGTGAATCTGTGATTAAAGGATTATACTCCTTTTCCAACAAGGGAATAAGAGAATGCCTGATCCTGTTGCGTAAAAAATACAGATCATTATTCGAAGAATCAATAACATAATCCTGTTTTTTAAATTCAAGATAATTTAAAATCTCATTTTTGGAAAAATCAATTAAAGGCCTGATTATCAATCCGTTTCTTTTCATCGGAATACCTGAAAGCCCCTTTGGGCCGCTTCCCCTTAAAAGGTTCATTAAAACAAGTTCTGCATTGTCATCGCTGTTGTGGGCAAGGGCTGTTTTTGAAAAATTGTGTTTCTCACAGATTTCTTCGTAAAAGGCGTAACGTACATTCCTTGCTGCTTCTTCAAGTGACAGCTTGTTTTTTTTTGCTATGGATGTAACATCCTTGGTTACAGGAAAAAATGGAAGCCCTGTTTTACAGGCAAAATTTTTGACAAATTTTTCATCCCTATCAGACTCTTTTCCCCTGAGACTATGATTGATATGGGCTATCCCCAGGGTCAATGAGTATTTTTTTCTTATTTCCATTAAAAATAAAATAAGCCCCATGGAATCAGGTCCTCCTGAAACTCCAGCAAGAACGGAATCCCCGCAAACCAGCATATTGTAATTTTCAATGGTTTTTAGAAATTTATTCATCAGTTCTGCATGAAATTCATAATTTAATTTTTTATAACTTTTCTTTTGGTTCTTTTTCATAATGATTTCATCATAGTCAATATATACAGAAATTTCAATTGATCATTTGGTGTCATTTGCCGGTATCAATTCTATTGATATTTTTGTTGTTTTATGTTGAAAGGTCAATATGGAAAAAAAAGAATATCTGAAAATTGCAATTGCTCTTCCTGTGTACGGCACATATCTCTACAGGGCGCCTGATCATCTTGCAAAAGATGCATGCCCCGGAATGAGGGTGCTTGTACCCTTTGGGAGGCGCAGGGTTACGGGTTATATCCTGTCAAGGCAGGCTGAAAACAACAACGGGTACAGGGTTAAATTAATTCTGGATCTGCTTGATGATTATCCAATGTTTCATGAATCCATGATTCCGTTCTTTTTCTGGGCTGCGGATTATTATATTCATCCGGTTGGGGAAGTTATAAAATCAGCCCTGCCAGTGGGTTTAAACACCTGCGATATTTCTGTTGTATCCTGTTCCGGTAAAGGGGAAAAGGCTTTTAAAAATAAAATTTTAAGCTCCGGTGAATCTCAAATTATAAATTTGCTCATCAATCAGAAATCCATGCAGAAATCCATGCAGAAATCCATGCCCCTTAAAACCATTATCAAACGTTGTGAAAATCCGGGAATCAATGCACTTGTAAGAAAAATGAATCAAAACGGGCTTGTTAACATCACAAACAAGCTCAGGCGGGATAAAACAAGGATGAAAAAAGAAAAATTCATCGTTTTTTCAGACTCTCCTGTGCCCCCATCTTTTTCCGCAAAAAGAGTTCTTATTTTAGATATTGTAAAAAAGAGAAAAGAAATATCTCTGAAAAAATTAAAACAGGAAGTGCCTTCTGCTCCAAGACTTATCAAAATCCTTGCAGAATCAGGACACGTTAAAATCATTGAAAAACAGGTGTTCAGGGACCCCTTTGGAGATCCTGTGGAACCTGATATCCCGCCAGAGCTGACAAAAGAGCAGACAAAGGTGGTATCCGAAGTAAAAGAAAAAATAACCCAGGGTTTTCAGACATATCTTTTATCCGGTGTAACAGGAAGCGGAAAAACCGAAGTCTATATGCGCCTTGTTTCGGAAATAGTTGCAAAAGGCAGATCAGCTGTTATTCTTGTGCCTGAGATTTCCCTTATTTCCCAGACTGAAAGAAGGTTCCGGGCAAGATTCGGCAATACCATTGCTGTAATTCACAGCGGGTTATCCATGGGTGAACTGTTTGATCAGTGGAAACGTATTTTAAATGAAGATGCTTTAATTGTCATCGGGGCAAGGTCATCCATATTTGCCCCGGTTAAACATCCGGGGCTTATCATTGTTGATGAAGAGCACGACACATCCTATAAACAGGAAACGGGATTTAAATACAATGCAAGAGATCTTGCCGTTGTCAGGGCAAAATTGGAAAATATACCGGTGATTCTCGGTTCTGCTACTCCTTCGGTGCAGTCCTATTTCAATGCCTGCCAGGGAAAATTTTTTGAACTGAAACTTGAAAAAAGAATTAACAGACATCCCCTTCCTCAAATCACCCTTGTTGATTTAAAGAAATACAAGGATTTCAGGGGCCGGGAAAAAATAATAACTCCTGAACTGTCAAAAGAGATTATTAACTGCCTTGACAATGGTAACCAGGCGTTGATTTTTTTAAACAGAAGGGGCTTTGCCACCTTTCCGGTGTGTGAATCGTGCGGAGAACCTGTTAAATGCAAATTCTGTGATATCACCATGACCCTGCACAGGAACACAGACCGGTTCCAATGCCACCTTTGCGGTTCTTCTCTTCCCTCAAAAACAAAGTGCCCTGCCTGCGGTTCTTCAAAAATTAAATCTCTTGGCTTTGGTACGGAAAAAATAGAAGCCATGCTTGCATCAATGTTTCCCGATGCGAGAATAGCAAGGCTTGATCAGGACACAGTGAGCAGAAAAGGTGAAATTGTAAGGCTACTGAAAAAAATCAGGAACAGGACTGTTGATATAGTTGTAGGAACCCAGATGCTGGCCAAGGGTCATGATTTTCCCTTTATCACACTTGTCGGTATTATATGTGCTGACATGTCCCTTAATTTTCCCGATTTCAGGTCGGGAGAAAGGACTTTTCAGCTTCTTGCCCAGGTTGCGGGCAGGGCTGGCAGGGGAAAAACAAAGGGGAAAGTGATCATGCAGACCTATACCCCTGATCATTTCAGTATTATTTCATCAATGAAACAGGATTTTGTGGAATTTTATCAAAAGGAACTACCGTTTCGCAAAGCTCTTTTGTATCCTCCTTTTTCCAGAATTATCCAGTTAAAACTGTCGGGTAAAGATAAAGACAGGGTTGAAGAACGTTCAATGCTCGTTGGAAAATTATGCAAAGCTTTTATTGAAAAGGAGAATAAGTCTGGCC
>WFQS01000256.1 GCA_015486915.1 Desulfobacteraceae bacterium | reverse complement strand
GGAAAACATAATCAAACTTGGAATAGGTTTTGACAGAAAAAATCTGGAAATTGCCAGCAATTTTGATGATATTGAAAGTCTGAGACAGATTTATATTGAAACTCATAAAGAAAAAGATAAATTGTTGTCTCCTGAGAAAAAAAGATCAATTGAAATAGCAAAAAGTCTTATAGGTATCCTTGATATTGAAACAATAGCTCTAAAAACAGGCTTGACAGAAAATGAAATAGAAAAATTTTTAATGGAGTAATGTTTTTGCATTTCAAAAAAATCGCCTGTGGGCACAAAAGAAATTCAGGCAAATTCAGATATGCCACATGGCAGTTATAATGAAGCAGTTGCCTTGAGATACCCATATTAATGGTGGCCTTTGTCACATTTCCACCTGCAGTTGCAAGGGCAGTTCTTATGGCTGATTTTTCGTGCTCGGCTTTTTCAAGGGCAAAATTTTTTTCCGGATGGTATTGCGGGGATTTTTACTTGACCCCGACAATTTTTTTTTCTCTGCGCTGGCTGTGATTATGAACAGCCTGGGCAAAAAGTTCCTTGCCGGGCTGGGTACACTTTCAATTTTATAAAATCTCATATATTTCTTAATAAACAACAAGTTCTTACACGAACACAAGACCATTTTGGGGCTTATTCCTTGAATATTATATATCCCCATGATAGAAATTCTTTTAACTATAAAATATTTAAACCTGAGATAATGGGAAAAGCTGAAAATAAAATATATAATGGTGATATTGTGGCTGGATCTTTGCTTATGGAAGAAAGCCGTAAAATTGCACACCTGCTTCTGGAAAATGTAGATGCTGAGGGATGGCACAAGGCAATTGTTATTGACAACATATTGCAAAAAAGAAGCTCTTCAGCAGCGAGAAGGCAAGCACGCTTAATAAAAAATCGTCTTATACTGATGGATAAATACCTATGGAAGCTTATTCATGATGGGTCATCAGAGGTATCATCACATGCATTGCTTGTAGCAGCTATAAAGCATAATCGTCTTATAGGTGATTTTATGGACACCGTTTTACGGCAGCACTGGCAGACATTTACAAAAGTGATTTGTGTGAGTGATTGGAATCGGTTTCTTGAGACATGCGCCCAGATGGACCCACAGGTTGACACATGGAAAGATTCAACAAGGTCAAAGTTAAAACAGATTGTATTCAGGATACTTGCAGAAGCAAAATATATTGACAGTACTCGAACCTGTAAATTACTTCCAGTATCCATAGCACCAGAAGTTAAAAAATATCTTGTTAAAAATCAGGAGAGTTATGTATTAAAGTGCATGGAAATTACATAGCTTAATAAGGATTTTATATGACCCCGTTTAAAAATCGTCTGGACAAAATTCTTGATCGACTGATATCAGAGGAACTTCTTTCTAATTCAGGTCTTGGAAATGAAATCGGTTTTTATATTTTTGATTACCCTTCTGAATATGAACTGGAGATAAGAGAGCATATTGAATTTATTTTAAGGCAACTTCCAAAAAGAAAACCTGATATAAGGTTTAAACATATTAATCTGTTTGAACTGATTCTTCAATATCTTAAGGATAGAAAATTATTAGATCGTGTTCTGGATATTGAATCTAAAAAAGGAAATGAAGCGCTTTTAAAGTCCTTAAAGGGCCCACTTGATGCCAAAAAAATTGCAAAGGAATTTGTAAAAAATGTACCGCCTGAAGAGAATGACCTTGTTCTGGTCTCTGGTGTGGGAAGTGTATATCCCATGTTGAGAAGTCATAATCTTTTAAATAATCTTCATCATTTAATGGAAGATACGCCTCTGGTTATGTTTTATCCAGGGGTATTCACCGGTCAGGGGCTCAGGCTTTTTGGAAAATTAAAAGAGACAAATTATTACAGGGCATTTCAATTGGTTGAATAAAAACAGCAGATAAATAGTTCAGAGGAAATGTATCTATGCAGATTCAAAATATTTTTACAAAGAATATTTCCCGACCCATTAACGGTGTTGTTAAAGCAGATCAGCTCAATGAATCCATAGTCTGGCAGGAACTTGATGAATATGTTGTTACCCGCGAGCTTGACCGGCATTTTAAAGATTTTCTTTCCTCCTATCTTGGCTCGATTGACAATCCTGATGACCCGGTTGTTTCTGGCAGAATGGCTGTCTGGATATCTGGATTTTTTGGTTCAGGCAAATCGCATTTTATCAAAATTCTCTCCTATCTTCTCGGGAACAAAAAAGCCCATTGTCCTGATACCTCTTCTTATAAAAATGCAGTTGATTTTTTTTCTGATAAAATAAAAGACCCCATGCTGCTTGGGGATATCAAGCGCACTTCAACCATTGATACAGATATTATTTTGTTTAATATTGACAGCCGGGCTGATGCAACTGATGGCCGGTCCACAATCCTTTCGGTGTTCTGGAGACTTTTCAACGAGAGCCAGGGATTCAGTTCTGACTCCCTGCATCTTGCTGAGATTGAAAGATACCTGACCAGAAAAGGTAAATATGAGGAGTTTAAAAATAAATTCAAAAAGATATATGGTTCACAATGGGAAACAGAGCGTGATGCATATTCTCTTCTCCAGGATGAAATTGTTGAATCCCTTTCCACAGTGCTTGATAAAAGCATGGATGCAGCAAGAGACTGGTTTGAAAAATATGAAAACAGTTTCAGTCTGACAGTTGAACACTTTGCAACAAGAGTAAAAGAGTATCTTGATTCAAAATCAAACAAGCACAGGATTGTATTTCTGGTGGATGAAATAGGTCAGTTCATCGGCAGTGATACACATTTGATGCTCAATCTTCAAACCATTGTTGAAGATCTTGGCAGACTTTGTAAAGGTCGTGCCTGGGTGATAGTAACATCCCAGGAAGATATTGATGCTGTTCTCGGTGATATAAAATCAACAAAAGCAAATGATTTTTCTAAAATTCAGGGCAGGTTTAATACAAGACTATCTCTCTCCAGTGCCAATACAGATGAGGTCATCCAGGCAAGGCTTCTTGAAAAAAATGATGATGCAAAAAAAGAGCTTGAAAACCTTTTTAAGCAAAAAGGCGATATTCTTAAAAATCAGCTTAGTTTTACCCATGATACTACTACACTGAAAAATTATTCTACATCTCTGGATTTTGTGAATAATTATCCATTTACACCATACCATTTTCAGCTGGTTCAAAAGATATTTGAATCCATCAGAAAAGCGGGAGCAACTGGTCTTCACCTAAGCCGGGGTGAACGATCCATGCTTGATGCTTTTCAGTCAGCAGCCATTAATATCTCTTCCAACACCATCAATGCCCTTGTACCTTTGTATGAATTTTTCCCCTGTATAGAAAGTTTTCTGGATACATCGGTTAAAAGAAGCATTGAGCAGGCGCAGGATAATAAAGGTCTGGACATCCCATTTGATATTAATCTTTTACAGACACTGTTTTTGATAAGATATGTGGAGATCATTAAACCCAATATCGACAACCTTGTGACTCTTTGTATTGATCAGGTTGATGCCGACAGAATTATCCTGAAACAAAAAATTGATATAGCGCTTTTACGCCTTGAAAAAGAAAATCTTATAAGCCGCAATGGGGATTTATACTTTTTCCTTACCAATGAAGAGCGTGAAGT
>WFQS01000255.1 GCA_015486915.1 Desulfobacteraceae bacterium | reverse complement strand
TTTTTAATTCTTTTGCCAGGAAAATAAAATTTTCGATCCTTAATCAGGTATGTAGTGAATGAAATACATGATGCAATTGATGAAATCACTTTCCTCTAAAAAAGCAAAGCATATTATTGAAATCCTCACGGAAAAAGGTTTCAAGGCGTACATTGCAGGAGGGGCTGTAAGGGACATGATTGCAGGAGAAACCCCTTTTGATTTTGATATTGTAACAAATGCAGGTATTGATGAAATACAAAAGATTTTTCATCATGATAAAGTGAAAAAAATAGGCAGATCATTTACCATCTGCATGGTTGATAAAATTGAAATAGCATCATGCAGAACGGCCTTGCGCAAAACAGATTCCAGCAGACCTGTCAAGGGAGTTTCTGTTGGTATTTTTCCTGATACGGATCTTGGGAAACGGGATTTCACCATTAACAGCATGGCTTTTGATATTTTTTCACAAAAAATAATAGATCCTTTTTCAGGACAAAAAGACCTTGAAAATAAGATTATAAGGTTTACGGGCAATCCGAAAGACCGGCTCACAGAAGATCCTTTAAGAATGATACGTGCCTGCAGATTTGCTGCAAAAATAAAAGGAGAAATTTCTTGTTCTTTCCTTGATGCAATCAAACAGCACGGAAAATCACTGATTAAAGCCATTGCTCCTGAACGAATCCGCCTTGAAATATTAAAATCCATGGAGTATGAAAAACCTTCTCTTTTTTTTCATGCCCTGCACAGGGCAAATCTGCTGCAGTTTATCTTTTCCTGTATTGACAGATGTTATGACTTGGATGGCGGCCCCCACCACGGGGAGACGGTTTTTGAGCACTGCATGCTTGCAGGTGACGCCCTTTCTGCAGACAATCCGCTTTTGCGGCTTGCAGGATATCTCCACGATGCAGGCAAATTCGATGCAGCAGAAATAAAGGACGGCAGACTTACATTTCCGGGTCATGAGAAAAAAAGCGGTACGGTCCTTTCAGATCTTAAAAAATTAAAATTCAGCTCAAGGGAAATAAACTATATCGATTCCATGATTTACGTGCACATGCGTCCCCTTGCCGAGGATACAACTCCCAAAGCTGTCCGTAAAATTCTGGCCTTGCTTGGGGAAAAAAATGTTTCATATAAAGATTTCCTTAGAATGAGAATCGCCGATAAAAGGGGTAACCTTGCAAAAAAACCATATACATTCCACGATATACGGATACGGGTTGAAAAATTTGCAAAAGAAATTTATGGGGACAAAAATCCTGCCTTCAGCATAAAAGACCTCAAAATAACAGGAAACCATGTCATGGAAATCACAGGTCTTCCTCCCGGACCAATGATAGGTATGATACTTCAGCAGGTTTTTGAAAAAGTCATGGATGACCCTGACCTGAACAATTTAAATGATTTAAAACAGCTTGTTTCTTCCAGCCAAAAAAAATACAGGAGAAAAATATGAACGAAAAAAGAAAAATAAAAATAGTTTCATGGAATGTAAATGGATTAAGGGCCGTTATCAAAAAGGATTTTTCAGAAAGTGTTCGAAATCTTGATCCTGACATTCTTCTTCTCCAGGAAACAAAACTTCAGGAACACCAGAGAACCGATGACATGATACATATGGAATCCTTTGAATCGTTCTGGGCGTATTCAACAATAAAAAAAGGGTACAGCGGAGTTGCAGCCTATTCAAAATTAAAGCCCTTAAAAGTCACCACCAGTTTTTCAAAACCTGAAATTGATAATGAAGGCAGAATTATCCAACTGGATTTCTCTGATTTTATCCTGTTTAACATCTATTTTCCCAACGGCCAGATGAGCGAAGAAAGGCTTCAGTACAAACTTGATTTTTATAAATGGTTTTTAACATATGCAGATAAATTGAAAAAAGAACAGGGAAAAGGAATTGTTATCACCGGAGATTTTAATACCGCCCACAATGAGATCGATTTAAAAAATCCCGGTCCCAATTCAAAACGCTCGGGTTTTTTAAAGATCGAAAGAGAAATCCTTAACAATATGCTTGAACGGGGTTATGTGGATACTTTCAGATATTTTTATCCGGATAAGGTTAAGTATTCGTGGTGGTCATACAGGTTCAATGCAAGGAAAAACAATGCAGGCTGGCGTATTGATTATTTTTTTGTAACGAGAGATCTTATTGATAAAAACATGGTAAAACAGGCTTTTATTGACAATGATATTTATGGCTCGGATCATTGTCCTGTTGGTATTGTTATGGAAGTTTGTGAATAACCATGGTATCGTTTTCTTTTACAAAAAAGAAATTCCTTTCACTTCCCGTGAATACCCGTCATAAATGGATCATAAAATGGCTCTCACAGATTTACAGAGACATTGCGGCAAACAGACTTATGGAAAAATCCTGTATTCTCTTTTTTGAAAACTATTCAAATATCCTTGACTGGATGCAGGAAAAGCCATGCCCTGTCATGCCTGAAAATTTTGATACAAAAACGTGGATCGAGTTTGTTTCTGATTTAATCCAGCGCCACAGAATAAAATCTGGCATGTCGTTAAAGGATTATAACCTGCTGCCTGTGATAAAGACTATAGATCAAAAATTTACAACACCAAAATCACCTTGTTTTAATTATCACATTGCACTGGACGGGTTAAGGAGTCTGTTCAATACAGGTTCAATTTTCCGTACATGCGATGCAGTGGGATTCAAATCCATAATACTCGGAAACACCCTGGGTCCGGAACATCCCAAAGTGCAGAAAACATCCATGGGTACATACAAATGGGTTTCAAGTACAAAAACAGATGACCTTGCATCAACCCTTTATGAAATGAAAAAACAGAATTTTAAAATAACAGGTATTGAAACTGTCCAAAATTCTAAAAATTATACAAATTATAAGTGGCAGAAAAAGGGAATTATCGTTTTTGGAAATGAAGAGTATGGGATTTCTTCCCATGTTATGAGCGCCTGTGATGATTTTGTGCATATTCCCATGTTTGGCATGAAAAATTCCATTAATGTGGCAAATGCAGTATCAATTATAGTTTTTCACATAGCATCAATTCTTTCATAGATATTTTTTTAAAATCCGAATTAATCATTATCAAAGGAGATAAGGATCGGAGATGAAATAAGTTGAACAGAAATAGCGCAGAATTCCGGCCCATGTACAAGGCGCATTAAAGGTTGCATACTCAACGTATTCGGCCTTTGATGCAACGAAGTAGATGGGCCGGAAGACAA
>WFQS01000254.1 GCA_015486915.1 Desulfobacteraceae bacterium | reverse complement strand
GGACAGAACATGGTGTTCAAGGCAATTGACAGCCAGCATGAAAAAGTTCATCAAGCCGCCCGTGAAATTGCCCGGCTTTTTAATGATGGTGAAAAATAAAAAACAAGGGATCTGTTTTTGAAATTCAAAGTAATAACGGATAAATTGTTTGATATGTTAGATGAACTTGAAAAGGAGATCAAACTCTCATCAAAATAAACAAACGGATGCTTCCATTCTGTCAGATTGAAGGAGCTTCCTGGAAACTTGAACCGATGAATATGTTCAATTTTGACTACTTGGGATCAACGTGGCGGTATTGTTAAGATATCTTTAATTGTTCCGCCACCCCGTCCAGGGCAGTCCGCCTGGGCTGACCCGGATCTTTTTTTTACAGCAGGTCCAGGGTACTCCATTTTTGTACGTGGCTCAAGAAAGCACCCTACGTAATCCGGTCCGTTCAGACGAACGCGGCCGGTTAGATGTTTGTAGATAAAGACGTCCATGTCGATCTTAAAATGGGTGTAAGCGTGTTTGATCCGGGTGAGATGAGAATCAACACGGATTTTCAACCCGGTTTCTTCGGCGATTTCCCGGACACATGCCCCTGATGCAGTTTCATTTTTTTTGACTTTTCCTCCCGGAAATTCCCACAGACCGCCCAACAGTCCTTCGGGCCTGCGCCGGGTAATAAGAACAAAATCTTTTTTCCACACCACCCCGACGGCAATATGGAATTCAGGTATGGCCGCAGACGGCAGCGGCCGGGGATATTTTTCCGTAGTTCCATTTTTGTATGCACAACAGTGTTTTTGGACTGGACAATGGCTGCATTCTGGATTTTTCGGACGGCATATCAGCGCACCCAGTTCCATAATTGCCTAGTTGAAAGCGGATGGATTTCCGGTATCAAACAATTTTGATACCGCCTGATGAAAAATCTTGTGGGACGAAGAGCGATTGACCGGGTCATCTATTTCATACAGACGTGCCAGCACACGTTTAACGTTGCCGTCGACGACGGCATGGGGATGGTGAAAAGCGATGCTCATTACGGCAGAACCAATGTATTCACCCACGCCTTTCAATTTTATAAATTCCATCAGGGTGTCCGGGATGATGCCTTTGTGTTCATTCATCACCTGTTTCGCGGCATGGTGAAGATTCCTGGCACGGCCATAGTACCCCAGCCCCTCCCATATTTTCAGCACGGTCTGGATATCGGCCCGAGCCAGGGTTTCCACATCTGAAAATTGTTTGACGAATCGGTTATAATAGGGCACAACCGTTTGAACCGGGGTTTGCTGAAGCATCACCTCGGATACCCAGATGTGATAGGGGTCCCGGGTGTTTCGCCACGGCAGAGCCCTGGCATTTTCAGCGTACCAGCTGAGCAATCGTTTTCGAAACTGTATCAATCGCAGCCCTTTTTTCAAAATTAAAAGCCATTCCATCCTAAATTGTTATGGAATTCTTAAATATGGGAAGAAATAATGTTCGCCGTAGACGGGATAACAGGACCGGCTCGCAATCCTGCACGTAAAATGCGGCACGATGAGGCGGCCCTCCTCGCAAATTACGTTCCCTTAAGAACAATAATATTGGAAGGTTAAAGGAGTGTCAAGATGAATTGGATTGAAATCTGCAAGGCCGGCACATGGACGGCAAAGAACGGCAAATAGGTTACGCTCACCACGGATGATCTCGATAATATCTTCCAGAGTTATAATCCCAAAGAAAGGGAAGCTCCGCTGGTGTTCGGACATCCGGAGGACAGCGAGCCTGCTTTTGGATGGGTGGATAAACTAAAGAGGACAGGGGATATACTTTCAGCACTGTTCAAGCAGATTCCCGATGCGGTGAAAAGCCTTGTGAAAACCGGGCATTACAAAAAAATATCCATCTCCCTTGGAAGTGATAAAAAGAACCTTCGCCATGTGGGTCTTTTGGGGGCGGTACAGCCTGCCGTTCCAGGGCTTGCAAACGTAAAGTTTTCAGATCCCGAGCGTGGGGCTGACCATAGATTTTTCAAATCATACCCATAATACAACAAAGGTTGTTTTTGTCTCAATTCCACACTGGTCTGATTAAAAGCAGAAAAAAGCCGATGCCGCCGGCCGCCTGAATTTCGTCTCAATTCCACACTGGTCTGATTAAAAGGCAACACCGCCGTTTCAGGTGACATTGCAGTCCCGGGTTTCAATTCCACACTGGTCTGATTAAAAGCGAATGCTGTTATAAAATATTCATGGCAACCAGAATGTTTCAATTCCACACTGGTCTGATTAAAAGCCAAGTGCCCGAAGCTGGGATACTGCTGCAGCTTTCGTTTCAATTCCACACTGGTCTGATTAAAAGCGGAGCTGGGACATCTGTTTTTCTTAAAAAAATGAGTTTCAATTCCACACTGGTCTGATTAAAAGCAGGGGCGGTTCACGGGCATCTATGTTTTCAAAAATCGTTTCAATTCCACACTGGTCTGATTAAAAGAATACAAATCTTGTATTACAAAAGAAATCTGTACCTCGTTTCAATTCCACACTGGTCTGATTAAAAGACTAAAACCATCAACTCAGATGAAAGATGTTACCAGGTTTCAATTCCACACTGGTCTGATTAAAAGGCTTTCTAAGCAATTCATGGTTCACTCCATTCTGATGTTTCAATTCCACACTGGTCTGATTAAAAGACTTCCCCGAATGCACAGCAGGCAGAGACAAACCGAGTTTCAATTCCACACTGGTCTGATTAAAAGAATCTAAATCTATTCCATATCCACAATATATCGCTTGTTTCAATTCCACACTGGTCTGATTAAAAGTATTGAGATTCAGCTCCAGCCCTCGGGTGTGGCCATGTTTCAATTCCACACTGGTCTGATTAAAAGCAGGCATTTTCACCTGTTTTACCGTGACAAATCCGTGTTTCAATTCCACACTGGTCTGATTAAAAGCAATTAATCCGTCAGGGTTGACCAGCAGACGCCATTGTTTCAATTCCACACTGGTCTGATTAAAAGAAGAATCTAAGCCTGTGGTGTCATCCCCGGCCTTACCGTTTCAATTCCACACTGGTCTGATTAAAAGAACCGTCTGAGTAGATATAATTACCATAATTATCACGTTTCAATTCCACACTGGTCTGATTAAAAGAGCAACATTATCATATTCTACAACATCATCAACATAACTGTTTCAATTCCACACTGGTCTGATTAAAAGGTTTCCAACGTCCTGCCATATAGGCAGTCTGAACATGTTTCAATTCCACACTGGTCTGATTAAAAGACGGTCGACTTGGAGGATCTATTGGGAAATATACGGGTTTCAATTCCACACTGGTCTGATTAAAAGCCATCCAAACAACACTATAAAATCAGCATCTTATAATGATACCTCAGGCTATTTTTTCCGTCAACAATTAATTCAGTAAAATTACAGGATAAATGACGGTATTTAGCAAATTGTCAAAGAGCTTAAATCTTATAAGAAGTTATCGGTATTATCCTTTTCAAAACCTAAAATTTCTTTATCCATCCATTTTATATCCCGGCTTTTAAAAAAAATAACCGAATCTTTGGTACTATGAATAATATTTTTGACCTTTATTTTCATTTCTTCAAATTTGGCTTTGGTAAGTTCACCCTCAAAAACGGAATTTTGAATTCGAATAAGATATTTTTTCAACAACTTAAAAATCAATCTTAAACGCTTACGCCCACTCTTTGTTTCAGTATTTATATCATACATTGCAATTATATACATTTTTACCACCACATTTTAAAACCTGTATATTTTTCTTCGCCAAGAATATGTTTAATAATTTTATAGCATTCAAGCCGGATAAGCCTTTTATAAGAGACATGGCGATTTAGCTTTTTATGTTTAATAGTTATTTTCAATCTTTCATCATATTTTCTTAAAAACTTCATCCTGCCTTTGTCTTTCAAATAGCAATGGTTAAGATTTTTTTCTGTATCTTTCTCTGATATTTCATTTCTGTTAACCATTGTAAAAATCATTCTATCCATGATAATGGGTTTAAAAATTTCAGCAATATCAAGGGCAAGGGAATACCGCCTGTAACCAGGTTCATGAAGAAAACTCACAGTGGGATCAAGCTGAGTTCGATAAAGTTCGGACAATACAGATGTATAAACAAGAGAATTTCCAAAAGAAATAAGTGTATTGATAAAGTTATCCGGGGGCCTTTTTACCCGTTTTTTAAATTCAGACTTACCCTGGATAATTTCATTAAACGATGAATAATACAACTCCCTGATGTTCCCTTCAATTCCCATTAAATATGAGATGGAATCCGCATCTTTTAATGATTTTTTTAAATCTTTAATTTGCAGGATCTTTCCTTCAACATCCCGGTCTCTGTTCTTATAATATGTCAAATTAGTGATAATATTTGAGGCTGCTGCATTCAATACCTGATAAGCCAGAAGCATTCTTTTTTTCTTATCAAGATAATGTTTTGCCTGACTGATTGTTACATGTCCGGAAAGGTATTGTTCCCGTGGGAAAAAAGAACCGGAATAAAATCCATAATAATTAAAAATATGAACGGGGATCTGCTGCTGCCCAAGAAAGTTCAATAATTTGGTATTCAGTGTATGTTCACTGAATAAGAAAATATCAGATACCGCTTCAACCGGGCGAAACTTTTTCTTACCATCAATATCAAACATCAAGGTATTATCTTTGCGTTTAATAGTGCAGTTTGAAAAAAAATATAAAGACTGTTTCATGATGGCTATCCCCTAAACAAAACAAAATTCATAATACGCACATTTCTTGCAGATATTTTTTTTAATAACAACCGGGGGCATGGGCATGGCCAATATTTTTTGAATCCCTGAAAAAATATCTTTGAATAATATTTCATCACCAGGCTCCCAGGTCACTGCCTGCTTCTTTTTTAGCTTTGGATAATCAATCTCGCCTGTGACATTTTCAACCCCCATCTCTCTTAAAGTAAGGATATAATATTTTACCTGGTAAATATGGGCTTTTTCAATTTTATTTGATTTTTTAACCTCATGAATCACGCCTTTATTATCCAGAAAATCAATTTTTATTTTACCAATCTCAATCTGCTTTTTATTCCGTTTGTAGCTATTTTCATCAATTAATCGTCCCAATTGCACATACTCATTGTCATTCTCAAACCGGATATCTTTTGTGAACAGCCAGAGTTTTCTCTTGCAGACAAAATAATAATTTATCTGTGTGCCGGTATATTGAAGATTTGCCATATGCTATTGTTCCGGAAATAGTTTGTTTTTATTTATCTGCTGCTTAAGGTCGGCAACGATCGAATCAAAGCACGGTAAAATTTTCATGTGATGGTTTAATGAATGTTCCCATTCCTTTTTACAGCTTATCATTTTAGATTTTACAAAAAAATCCTGAACAGAATTAAAACTTATATTTTTAAAAGCGCATTTTGTTTTAAAAGCAGATGAAATTTCTATCCAGTTAATTCTATCAATGTGAGTTATAATGTACCATAAGTCGTAATAATCCCGTGGTGCTGCATAATTACGCTGCAAGATCGCTCTCAGTTTTTCAGAAACAATTTCTTCCATTGAATAACAGGGTATCAAAACATTTGGTAAAGAATCAGAATAAGGGTGGATGATTCTCTTTTTGTCTTTCTGCAAACAAATAATTTCATGGATGGTAAAGTCAAGTTTAACAGATGTTCCCCATCTATTTTCCGGAGGCGCATTTTTGTTTTTTGGATGATCAGCTCCCCAAAACGGGATTAAGCATTTGTACGCATAAAGACTGTTTTTAAACAACTTCGGTTCAATTTGTACATTGCCAAACAAGATATCAGTTTCTAACGCTGCTTTCTGCACAACCTTTTTCAAATTTGATAATAATGTCTTTTTTTCCACATGGATAGATGT
>WFQS01000253.1 GCA_015486915.1 Desulfobacteraceae bacterium | reverse complement strand
TGCACCGGATATTTTTATCTTTTTTTCTTTGTCAGATATTATTTCAAGTTCTGAATTGTTAAGTGCAACAGCTTTCATAAGATCCTTATAGGCTAAAATTTTTCTTGTATCACAATTTTTTATGAATTTTTTCACCTTGAAATTTTTAAAAATATAAACAAGACCGTTCATATGGTCGGATTCAGGATGACTTAACACAACAATATCAATATCCATTATTTTTTTTCGCCATAAAAAAGGCGCCACAATATACTCACCTGTATCAAAATCTGCGAAATATGAAAATCCACCCCCGTCAACAAGGATTCTTTTCCCCCGGGGAAGTTCAATAAGTGCACTGCTGCCCTGCCCCACATCCAGTATGGTTACATAAAGATTTTTATTAAAAAATCTGCGTTTTATACATATAACTTCATTTCCGGAAAAAACTGCCATGGCAGAAATCATACAGAAAAGTCCGGCTTTTTTTTTATTATCAAATAAAAGGAAAATACCTGCAAAAAATAAATAATAACAAAATATTTCCAAATGATCAGGTGTGACAGTTCTTGCCCATGTAAAGGAAAATCCAGCTACACGGTGGATGAAAACAAGGCAGGGATAGAGAATAACACCTGCACATTTCACAAGAAAACCTGAAATGTGTATGGAAAAGGGATGTATGAACAATGCGCTGAGACCAAGGGGAATCGCACCAAACCCTGCAGCAGGTATCAAAAGAATATTGGTTAACACCCCTGCAAAGGATATAATATTAAAATAGTGCATGACAAGTACCTGAGTTCCTGCAATGGCAAAAACTGAGGTTAAAATAAAGAAAAAAAACTTTGTCACAAGATTGATGTTTTGTTTAAAATTTAATTTTTTAATCAGATAAAATCCAAGAATAATAAATAAAACAGCGGTGAAAGAAAGCTGGAATGAAATTGAAAAAACAGCCCCGGGATCAATGAGAAGTATGACAATTCCTGCAAGCGCAAGGGAATTTAAGGAATCCGCTTCCTTTTCAGCAACAAAGGAAAACATGAAAACAACAATCATTATGAATGCCCTTCTTGTGGAAGGTGAAAATCCTGACAGGACTGCATAAAATATCAGGGGAAAAAGAGTCAGAACCGCGGCGCCTTTTCGGCTCCATGCCCGAATGAGGAGGGGTTTGGAAAAAGAGAGGAGAAAATTAAAAACATAAAAAAAAAGACCTGCAACAATGGAGAGGTGCAGGCCGGAAATTGCAAGTATATGGCTTGCACCTGCCCTGGAAAATTCTCTTCTCAGATTTTTGTCAATAAGTTCTTTCTTTCCTGTAATAATGGCGCTTAAAACAGCAGCGATATTTTGATTTTTGATTTTTTTAAAGATAAATAAAGAAAAATTATCCCTGAAATCCTCAAGTGAACGTATTAATGATAAAAAAAACCCGGAATTTTTTCCAGGGGGCAGAATTTCAACTTTATCCATCTCAACCCAGGCACTGCCGAATACAGATTTAAGCTTCATATATCGCTGATAATCGAATCCTCCGGGGTTATTAAAATTATGTATTGATTTTATTTTTCCGGTAAATTGTATTTCATCACCATATCTTATTTTACCGGAATATCCTGTGTTTTTGCAATGTTGTATTTCATAAGTTTTTTTTATATAATTTTTATGTTCATGATTTATTTGTTTTTTATGCTTTATACCCCTTGAATGATTTGTTTTTCCGGGGTATTCCACATTTTTTGAATATTTCGTGCCATAAAAATTTCCATGAACTATAAGTCTAATTTTTCCTGTTACGTGCCTTGTTTTGAAACTGATATTATGTAATCTTGTGTTTCTTTTAAGTAATTTTGTTGTTTTTCTCCGATGGTAATAATTTTTTTTTCCATAAAATGGTTTCTTTGTTCCTATTGTTTCCACAGAAACAATGAGTTTTTCCATATTTCTTGCCACAATAGGAAAAGAAGAGACCCTGCCCCTGATCGAAAATATTCCTTTATCGGTATATTTTAAGATATGATTTTTTTGAATATAGGTATTTATGGCAGATGATATAAGGAAATACCCAAGAAAAAAAAAGAGAATCAAAGGTAAAACTGCAATTGATTCTCTTTTAAATAATTTTACAATAATACAAGACAGGATAAATAAAACAAACAAGCAGGAAATTAATTTAAATTCAGGATAAACACTGCCTGCAACGATTCCGGTTACAAGGACGAGAAAGACTAAAATTATTGGAGGTACACAATAAGTTTTGGAATTTACCCCAATCCGGTTTCTCCCGTTATTTTTAGAAATCTATACTTTGATACGTTTTATGTCAGCACCAATATTTGAAAATTTCTTTTCAATTGACTCATATCCGCGGTCAATATGATATACCCTGCTTATTGTAGTTGTTCCCTTTGCAACAAGACCTGCTATAACAAGGGATGCACTTGCCCGTAAATCCGAAGCCATAACAGGAGCCCCTGAAAGGTTTTTAACTCCCCTTACATTTGCATATCTTCCCCCTGAAATTGAGATATCAGCTCCCATTCTCAGCAGCTCATTAACATGGATAAATCTGTTTTCAAATATGGTTTCATGTATTACGCTGTTTCCTTCGGCAATGGACATTAAAACCATAAACTGGGCCTGCATGTCAGTTGGGAACCCGGGATATGGAAGTGTTTTTATATCTGTACTTACGATTTTTTTTCCTGCCCTGACGTTTATATCATTATCTGAAATTTCAACAATGGTCCCTGTCTGCCTCAGTTTGTTTATGATACCGCCCATATTCTCAGGCTCGCATCCTTTGATGATAACATCTCCACCCGTGGCAGCAGCTGCGACCATAAAAGTACCTGCCTCAATCCTGTCCGGAATAACAGAAACTTCAGCAGGTTTTAAAGCACTGACGCCGTTAATTTTAATTAATGCGGTACCTGCACCACTTATATCAGCACCCATGGCATTCAAGGTGTCGGCAAGTGCCACAACCTCAGGTTCCCTAGCAGAGTTTCTTAAAATAGTTGTTCCCTGTGCAATGCTTGCAGCCATCATCAAATTTTCAGTTCCAGTAACCGTTGGGACATCAAAATATATTTCATTTCCCTTTAATCTGCCAGCCTTTGCTTCAATATAACCATGATCAATGGAAACTTTTGCGCCAAGGGCTTCAAGTCCTGTCAGATGCATATTGACGGGCCTTGCTCCTATAGCGCATCCGCCTGGAAGAGAAACCCTTGCATGGCCGAATTTTGCGATCAAAGGGCCTAAAACCAGAATAGAAGCACGCATTTTTCTAACAAGATCATATTGGGCTTCAATTTTATTTATACCGCTTCCGTCAATTTTAACGCAGTCTTTTTCCGTAGAACACTTTGCACCCAGATCTTCAAGCAAAAATTTTATACTTTTTATATCCATTAGATCGGGAACATTGTGAAACACAGTTTCACCATCAACAAGAATAGATGAAGCAAGCAATGGAAGTGCTGCATTCTTTGCCCCGCTCACCACAACTTCACCCTTGAGTTTTTTCCCGCCTTTAACTTCAATTTGATCCATTTAAAATATTCCTGTATTCTGCCATGCAAAAAAACAAATTTTCATACATGGATATATGTAAATAATCTTTTTATATGTAACTCCTGTAAAATTCCTTTTGGAATAAGAGTTCCTAATATTTGTCAGAATTTTTAATTCTTAGAGGCTGCCCGAGAGAATCCAGATCGGTCTCATGGCCATTATAGAAGCTTAATTTTAATTTCAAGACACATGGATGACACCTTATTTTACCCGTCTTCTGTCTCTTCTTGTCCGCCTGTTATTCAGGGTTGAAAGAGATACCACAATTCCGTCCCTTACACATTTTCTCCTGTCAAACCTGCGTTTACGCCTGTCTTTTCTGAATTCCAATCGTTTTTTACTCTGTCTTTTTTTTAAAGGCAGACTGTGCGGTGCCATGACTGATTCAACACCCTCATTTATTACAGAGAGTATTATAGCTTTTGCTGGCAGTTTGATGATTTCCCATAACATTCTTGTCGTCTCCCAAAATAGATTATTCAAAAAAATAAACACATGGATTTCAATAAGAGTTTTTTAGAACGGCCATGAGGCCAATCTGGATTCTCCCAGACAGCCTGAAAGAATCAAAGATTCTGACAAAACTTGGCCGTAGGCGTAAAGCCTGATCTAATCATTCAAAGCACTTTGAAGGTGCTTCATATAAAACACCCCATGCTGTTATAAGAAATATCGTCCTTTCACATACTTTTCTTTAAAACTTGTATTTATACACTGCGATTATGCCATTGATCGGCATTCCTTTATAAATCTGTTGGTTCTCAGAAAAGGTACATACAAAAGATCACAGGTAAGTATATGATCAACAAGCCAGTCACGCATTGTTTTAATAAGTGCATCTGTAAAATTATCACGGTCATCTGCAACCTGTCTTCGGAAGTTGATTGTCATTTTGATAAACTGGCGATGTTCCCTTGCATGGGTATCCAGTTCGGGATATCTGTTTTTTCTCATATAATCTTCTTCCCTGCTGAAAAAATATCTTGAGTAATCGTGGATCTCAGCTATCATGTTTGTGCAGTTTTTTGTTTCAGCATTATTGTCTTTCAAATCTATCAGGGCATTTAAAAGGGCAAACATCTTCTGCTGAAGATCATCAATTTCCTTGATGTCAACACTGAGTCGGCTGTCCCATTCTATTTTTTGAATTTTATCTATTTCATCTATTGGTCCCAGTGTACTGGTCTCATCAATCGCACTGCTTTTATCATCTTTTTCGGTTTCATTGTTTTCGATTTCATCTTTTTTGGTTTCATCATTTCCAGCTTCTTTGTTTTTTTCAATTTCTTCCATATAAAATTTTCCTTTTATTTTGTATCCGGTTGTTTAAAATTATCTTTGTCCTTTGTTTTCTTACTGATAAACAATGTCCCGAGAACTGCAATGGATATCAGCACGGCAACGGCAATAGTCATTTTAAAACCATTATCGCCAAATTTCGGATATATTACAAAGGGTACAAGCCAGAGATAGAGGAAACTGTGCAGAGTCCCAATCCCAACAACCCTGAAAACAACTCTTTTTTTCATATTCATAATTAAAGGCGCTCCAATAAACGGTCATGGATATTATCAAATCCTCCATTGGACATGATAAGCAAAAGATCTCCTTTTTCTGCATGTTTACATAAAAAATCAATAATGGAATCAGTATCCTCAAAATAAAAACAATCAACGCCCTTTGCGCGGATATCTGCAGCAAGTTTTTCCGGAGCAATCCTCTCTTTTTTATCAATTTTATCAATACGGGATGGTTTACGGATACATACCAGATCAGCTGCACAAAAAGAGGACGGGTAAATATTTTGAAAAACATTTCTCATGCTTGAATTGGTTCGCGGCTCAAACACGGCGATGATCCTTCCGTCAGGGAAAAAAGGTCTTACAGCTGCAATTGTTTCTTTTACTGCAGTTGGATGATGGGCAAAATCATCCATCACCGTTATTCCGTTTTTTACTCCCCTTATCTCCTGTCTTCTTTTTACACCTGCAAAAGTTGCCATAGCTTTTACAAGGTATTCACCGGATATGCCAATCTCTTCTGCAACTCCTGCAGCAGCAAGGATATTTAAAATATTATGCCTTCCCATCATGGGGGTTACAATTTCAAGTTTTTTTCCCCCGGGGTTCTTTAAGTTAAAAACACTTTTACCTGATTTTACCTTAAAATTGTCAAATGACCAGTGGTTGGTTGTTGATAATCCGTATTTTTCCATCCTGCATTTCTTATAATCAAGCAACTGCTTTAAATTCTCATCATCCCCGCATACAATGGCAAGGCTGTCCTTTGACAGTTTTTTGATAAAATTTTTAAAGATCTGTTTTACATGATTTAAATCTGTAAAAATATCTGCGTGGTCAAATTCAACACCTGTTATAATTGTTATAAAAGGGTCATAGTGCATGAATTTAGGACCTTTATCAAAAAATGCAGTATCATATTCATCGCCTTCAATCACAATATAATCACCTTTGCCAATACGATAGTTGCTGCTAAAATTTTTTAAAATTCCACCTATCATAAATGAAGGATCAAGCCCTGCGCAATTAAGAATATGAGCAATAATGGAAGATGTTGTGGTTTTACCGTGGGTGCCTGTGACAAGAATTATTTTTTTATCTGCTGCTGCAAATCGGTTAACGGCCTGGGGCATGGAGCAGAAAGGGATTTTTTTTTTCACCATCTCAACCGCTTCGGGATTGTCTTTTACAACAGCATTTCCCACAATCACAAGGTCCGGATTATTATGGAGATTGTTTTTAGCAAACCCCTTGAAAAGCTTTATTCCCTTTTCCATGAGAAAATCGCTCATGGGCGGATAAATATTATAATCAGAGCCCGTTACATCATACCCCATATCATGGAGCATTGAGGCCAGGGCTCCCATTGCCGTTCCGCAGGCTGCGATCATATGTATTTTTTTTACATTTCCGGGAATATGATTCAACTTGGGATTCATAAATTTGTGTCCTTAAAATAAAATTTTCACCTTGTTTGTTTCAGGCAATAATATCCTGCATAACTTCAGAAAATGCCTCAATGGTGGCATCAATATCTCCATCGGTATGAGCTGCTGAAACAAAAAGGGCCTCGAACTGGGAAGGAGCAAGATAGATACCTTTTTCCAGCATTCCCCTGTAGTATGCTGAAAATTTTTCAAGATCACTTTTTTTTGCATCGTCAAAATTTTCAACCTTTTCACCTGTAAAAAACAGCCCTGCCATGGAACCTGCATGATCGGCATAAATTTTTATTCCGGCATTTTCAGCGGCACTTTTTATTCCATTTATGAGTTTTTCAGTCTTTTCATTAAGACTTGAATAAAATCCTTTTTTATTCAACTGCTCAAGGGTTGCAATACCTGCTGCCATAGCAAGGGGATTTCCGGAAAGCGTTCCTGCCTGGTAAACAGGTCCCACCGGCGCAACGTGATCCATGATATCTTTCCTTCCGCCATAGGCACCCACCGGAAGACCACCGCCTATGATTTTTCCAAAACAGGTAAGGTCAGGCGTAATTCCAAAAAGAGTCTGTGCAGATCCTCTTGCAACCCTGAATCCTGTCATCACTTCATCAAATATAAGAATACTGCCGTATTTTATGGAATACTCTCTTAACGCTTCAAGAAAACCCGTACAGGGCATCACCATTCCCATGTTACCTGCAACGGGTTCAACAATAATTCCTGCAATTTTGTCTCCTTTTGCATCCATGAGTTTTATAAATCCATCAATATCATTGTATTTAATGGAAAGAGTAGG